>DATGQR010000432.1:0-11446 GCA_035304105.1 Thermomicrobiales bacterium
CGGCGGTAGGCGGCGAGCTGATGGGCCGGTTGAAGCTCATCGCTGGCCGCCGGCTGGTGTTCCCAGGTCGCAATGTCCGCGCCCGACTTGACGATGCCAGTGAACACATACTTCGTCGCGGGCGGCGGCAGCGCTTCCAGCGCGCCCGCGACGGCGTACCCGAGCTGCCGCCCGTTTCTATCAGCGACCGCGGTATCTCCGACGAAGCCCTCTCTTGGTCCCAGGTCGCCGGAAGCGCCCTGGAGGAACAGCGCTGGCGCGGAGAAAGTACCCTCGATGATCTCGCGCGCCGCGCCGACATAGTCGCTGGACAGCAGGCAGTTGTCCCAGGCCAGCGTCGTTGGGTGACAGGCGTAATTGAAGAAGATGGCCCGCACCGTTCCGTCATCGTCGGTGGCGCGGCCGAACAGGACGGTATCGTCGGCCTCGACGGCAGGGTTGTAGCCGCAGCCGAACTGCTGCCCCTCGGAATCCCAGTAATCCCGGTTGGTGGCCAGCGAGCAGCGCCCCGTTCCCCAGGTGATCCAGGAGGGCGCCATCGATTCCGAAGCTTCGAGGATGGCAGCGGACGTCTCGTCGACCAGCTTCTCCAGATATGCGGGAATCAGGTCGCCACCTGGCTGATCGAGCCTGTGCGTGCTCGCATTCGCGCCGGTGTGGCAGTGCGAGAGATTGATCAGCAGTGTCGCATCGTCAAACCCGGAGCGCTCCATGATCGCGCGCCGCAGCGAGCGCTCGTCGGACTGCGGCATGAAGGCGCAGTAGTCGAGCGCGACCAGCGCGAGCCGCGGGCCGGTCGTCCCCTCAAGCGGGGCGATCACCGCGGCGGTGACGGTCGCGGGCCGGTGGATGCCGGTCGCGGTGTCGTGAGCCGCAGCTCCCCAGAAGCGGGCGTAGATGTTGACCGGGGCCGTCACGTCCCGGCGCGCGACGCCGAGCATGCACCTCGTATTCTTCGATGGGACCTCTCTCACGATGGGCTTTCCCTTACAAGCTCAGCCACACAGGCGCTGGCATCTGTCCGGCGCTCGCACATCGACGATCGCCTGAGATTGCGGCCTGGAATGCACTCGTCGTAGCCGGTTGGATAAGGGGTGGCACGCGGGCATCGCGCGCTCTAGCGGCGTCCCCGCGTGCCACCGGCGACCGAGCGCTGCCGCGCATTGTGCGCGGCAGCGCTGGCGCCACGCGTCGCGCCTACTTCAGGCTCACGTACTCGAACTGAGTGAGGCCGAGGGCATCGCGATTGATCTCGGCGATGACGTCGGTGCGATACGCACCCACCGAGTTGATGTTGACGGCCTTGACGTGCGGTTGCTCCCGCGCGTAGATCTCCTGGACCACGCGGTAGGCCGCCTTGCGCTCCTCGATATCTACCGCTTGCCGGCCGCGCTCGAACGCAGCATCCATCTCCGGGTTGCTGTATTCACCGGGGTTGTTGCTGCCGCCGGTCGAGAGGCAGGAGATGGTGAGGCCGTCGGGATCCCACTCGCGAGCCGTCGACGTCTGGGCGATCTGGAAGTCATGGTTCTGATACACCTGCTCGATCCAGGTCGCGAACTCGAGCTGCTCGAGCTTGACGTTGAACCCGATGTCGAGCAGCATGGCGTGCATCAGCTCGCCGTACTCAACCCACTGGCCGGTCGTGAAGATCTTGAAGACGATCTCCGAACCGTCGTAGGACGACATTTCCAGGTACTCGCGCGCCCGGTCGAGGTCGTAGCCGGGACCTTCGATGTCGGCGGCGTACGCCCAGTGATTCTGGGGGAACGGGTTCCAGTGCGCTTCGCCGTGGCCGCGGTAGATCGCCTGCAGCAGCGCCTCGCGGTCGGTACCCCATGCAACTGCGAGACGAGCGTTGACGTCATTGAACGGCGGGCGCTGGTTGTGCATCAGCAGCCAGGTGTACGAGGCACTGCCCGGAGTCGGGCCGATCAGCTCGATGTTGTCCATCCCGCCGACTTCCTCGATGCGCGGCGACGGCACGGCAAGGCTGAAGGCGATATCGCCGGTCTGCAGGTTGGCGATGCGCGTCTGCTCTTCAGTAGCCGGCGTGAGCGTCAACTCATCGACGTAATCAACGACCCACTCGCCGTGGTAGTCCTCATACTTCGCCAGCCGGATGTGCTGGTTCGGGATGCGCTCGACGAAGACGAACGGGCCGGATCCGACCGGGTGGGCGGAGAGATTGTCGGCTTCTTCCTCCGGGACGATGCTGCACACCTTGAGGTTGTTGAGCAGCACGCCGCTGGGGGCCACCATGTTGAACTGGACGGTGTAGTCATCGACGACTTCGACCGAATCCACGTCGGTGATATAGGACGCGTACTTGCCGCCCGCGCCGATCTCCTTGATGCGGTCGATCGAGAACTTGACGTCGTCTGCAACCACGCCGCGGCCGTTATGGAACGTCACATCCTCGCGCAGTTGGAACGTCCAGGTAAGCCCGTCGTCGGAGACTTCCCAGCTCGCGGCCACGTCGGGCTGCGGGTCCATGTTCAGGTCCCAACGCGTGAGGCCGCTGAAGACGCTGCGCTGGATCTGGCGGTCAATGTTCGCGGTAAGCCGGTGCGGATCCATCTCGATCGGCTCGGTGCCGAGGCCGACGGTCAATGACGTGGGCTCGCCGGATGATTCGGGAGCCTCAGTCGGCTCCTCTTCGTCGCCGTCCTCCGCGGCGGTAGGCTCCTCGGCGTCCTCTTCCTCTTCATCAGCCTCGGTCGCCTCCGCCTCAGTGGGGTCGCCTCCGGAGGCCGGCGGTTCGGTCGGATCGGCCGCGCTGTCGTCGTCATCGTCGTCGTCGCCACCGCAGGCAGCCAGCAGCATGGACCCAGCGGTCGAGAGTCCAATGAACGCGCCAGCGGTGAGCACCCGGCGGCGGGAGGCTGACAGTCCAAGCAAGCGAATATCGTCGAGTTTCTTCTTCATTCTGGTCTCCTCCAGACGGATCGCGAGACGAGTGCCGGCCAGCAGACCGGTGATATAAGCCTGAGTCCCCCGTGTCCTTACCCCATCGAGCCCCTTTCTCAGATGTTCTTCAAGTGCGGATCGAGTGCTTCTCGAATACCGTCACCGACAAGGTTGAAGCCGAGCACACAGAGGAAGATCGCGATACCTGGGAAGGTCGCTACCCAGGGCGCGGTCGTCATCAGGCCGCGCCCGGCGCTGAGGATCGATCCCCAGGAGGGCTCCGGCGGCTGCGCGCCCAGCCCGAGGAAGCTCAGCCCCGCCTCGACCAGTACGGCGTAGGCGACGCCGAGCGATGCCTGCACGATGATCGGAGACAGGCAGTTCGGCAGGATGGTCTTCACCATGATGTGGCTGTCGCGCGCGCCGATCGCCCGCGCAGCCTCGACGAACTCGGTTTCCTTCAACGAGAGGGCATTGGCGCGGGTGATTCTGGCGAACGCGGGGATGAAGATCACGCCGATCGCGATCATGGCGTTGCGGATCGAGGGCCCGAGGACGGCCATGACGAAGATTGCAAGCAGGATCGCCGGGAATGCCAGCAGGGCGTCGAGGAAGCGCATGATGAGCGAGTCGATCAGGCCGCCGTAGTAGGCTGCGATAACCCCTAACGTGACGCCGACGACGGCCGCGATGCCGACGGAAATGATCCCCACCTGGAGCGAGACGCGCGAACCGTAGATGATCCGCGAGAAGAGATCGCGCCCGATCGCGTCAGTCCCCATGAGGTGGTCGCGGGACGGGGATTGCAGGATGTTGCGCGGCGCCGGGTCATAGGGATCGTGCGGCGCGATCACACTGGCGAAGACCGCCATGAAAATGATGACCAGGATCACGACCAATCCGGCGACGGCCGTCCTGCTGCGCTTGAAGCGCCGCCAGGTATCCATGAACCGTCGCAGCCGCGAACTGCCGCGCCAGGCGGGCACATCGGGCTGCCCCAGCCGCTTGGCCGGTTCGACGGCTAGTTCGGTTTCCTTGTTTCTCTTCAAGCGCAGCATCCTTAGTATTCGATCCGTGGGTCGATGTACACGTAGAGGACATCGACGAGGAGGTTCACCAGAATGAAGGTGAGCGCCGCAAACAAGACCACGCCCTGGACGATGCCGTAGTCACGCTGGTTGATCGCGGAGAGAATCAAGAGACCGATGCCCGGCCATTCGAACACCTGCTCGATGATCACCGTGCCGCCGAGCAGATTGCCGAACTGCAGGCCCAGGACCGTCACCACCGAAAGCAACGCGTTACGCACCGCGTGGCCGAGGATCACCGCGCTTTCCCGGAGTCCCTTGGCGCGAGCCACGCGAATGTAGTCGGCGCTGAGGACATCCAGCATCCCGGAGCGCATGAAGCGGGAGAGCGGGGCGGCCAATGAGGTCCCGAGCGCGAGGGCGGGCATGAACAGCCGCTTGAGGCATTCGACCGGATCCTCGGTCAGCGGCACATAGCCGGAGGGTGGCAGCCACTGGAAGCGGACGCCGAGAACCAGGATCAACATGATCCCGAACCAGAAGGTGGGCGTCGCCACGCCGCCGAGGGCGAGGGTGGAGATGACGTTATCGACCCAGGTGTGCGCTTTGGCGCCGGCGATGATGCCCGCCGGGATGGCGATCAGGATGCCGATGGTAAGCGAGGCAACCGCGAGCGTAACCGTAGCGGGCAGCTTCTGGAGGATCAGCGAGCTGACGGACTGCCGGCTCACCCACGACGTGCCAAAGTCGCCCGTCGTGACATCGCGGAGCCAGATGCCGTACTGGACGACGAGCGGCTTGTCGAGCCCCATTTCCCGGCGAACCTGCTCGCGTCCCTCCTCGGTCGACTCCATACCGAGCCGGATTGCCGTCGGGTCTCCCGGAATTAAGCGCAGGACACCGAAGACGATCACCGACAGGAACAGCAGCACGATCGGGAGCTGCACCAGTCTGCGTAGGACGTAGTCTCTCATCGTCCGACTGCCACGTTGATGTCTGGTGTTGCGCGAGAGGATGAGCTAGCCATGCGATTCCCTCCCCCATCACTGCCGTACGAGCGCAAATCACCCCTGACGGCCTCAAGTCTTCCGGTCGTTGGTGGAACCCCATCTAGCCCGTGCGAAACCAGGTTTCGAGCGTGGCGAAACGCCCGGCCCGGCGCGTCCGGATTATCATGAAATGAAATTTCATAGAGTCATTCTAGAGGCGCTCATCCATTTGTCAAGACGTGGGCGAACTGATTCAGGATCCTGGTGTAATCAGCGCTCGTACGCGCGTCGAGCCCGGCGCAGCCCGCGCGGGACTTGACATTGCCGCGACCGGGTTCATACTATGGAATCTAATTTCATCCTGAAGCGCCCAGCGCGGGAACAAGGGACTGCTGTGACTTCGAAAGGTGCATATCAGGTCAGGGCGCTAGAGCGGGCTCTGAACATCCTCTCGCTCTTCTCCGTCAGCGTCCCGGAACTCTCGCTCTCCGACATCGCCGAGCAAACCGGCATCGCCAAGAGCACGACTTTTCGGCTGGTTTCCGTGCTCACCGACTACGGGTTCCTCGAGCGCATCCCGGATACCGAGCGCTACCGGATCGGCATCCGGGCCTTCGAGATCGGCAGCATCTACATCCAGTCCACATCAGTCGAGCAGGAAGCGCGACCATTCCTGGCAAGGCTCGCGGCGGAGTGTAATCAGACCGCCAATCTGGGCGTGCTCAACGACGGCCAGGTCGTCCACATCGCGGTGGTGCCGCCCGACCGGGTCATCCGCTACTACGCGGCGGTCGGCGATCGCGTTGACTCGCACTGCACGGGACTCGGCAAGGCGCTCATCTGCGATTTCAGCGACGAGCAGCTGGCCGAACTCGCGGAACGTCACCCGCTCGTCTCCTACACGCGACGAACGATCACGAGCCTCGACATCCTGCGGGCGCACCTGAAAGAGGTTCAGGAGCAGGGGTACGCGATCGACGATGAGGAGTCGTTCATCGGCTTGCGCTGTGTTGCCGCTCCCATTCGCAACGACAAGGGCGAAATCGTGGCGGCCATCAGCGTTTCCGGGCCCTCGGCCGAGTTCGGTGAGAGCGCGCTGCCGTCGATCATCGACGCGGTGGTTCTCGCGGCGCGCGGGGTCTCCGCCCGCCTTGGATACGGAGTCGTCGCGGATCGGTTGGATTCCGCAGCGAACGTCGCTCAAGCCCCTGCCGCAGACGACTTCTCGGCATGACCAGCGACCAGATCACAGGTGATAGTGGATAAGGAGCATCAGATGTCGGACAGCCAGGTCAGCGACAAAGCCGTGACGTTCAGCGGGAGCCGCCAACTCATTGAGCGGGCGCGGAAGGTAGCGCCGGGCGGCGTGCATACGTCCATCCGCACAGTCGATCCGCCGCTCTCCTTCCAGCGGGCCGAAGGCGCGTACATTTACGACGTCGACGGCAACCGCTACATCGACTATCACGCCGCGTTTGGCCCGTTCTTGCTCGGGCACTGCTATCCGGACGTCACCGAGCGCGTGGTGGAGACGATCAAGCGGACCGACCTGTTCGGCGTCGGCACGACCGAGCTGGAGGTCCAGCTGGCGGAGAAGATCGTCACCCACGTCCCCTCTGCCGAGAAGGTGCTCTTCTGCAACTCCGGATCGGAAGCCACCTACCACGCCATCCGCGTGGCCCGGGCGGTGACGGGCCGGCAGCTGATCATCAAGTTCCAGGGTTGCTACCACGGCTGGCACGGCTACGTGCTCCGCAACATGCTGAGCCCCGAGGACAAGATCGGCAAGCGCGACCCCGGCTCGGCTGGCATGCTCGACGCCGAAATCGACAGCACGTTGATTTGCACCTTCAACTCGCTGGAGGAAGTCGAACAGGCGGTTGCCGAGCACCCCGGACAGATCGCCGCGATCATTCTCGAGCCGATCCCGCACAACATCGGCTGCGTGCTGCCGACGCAGGAGTTCCTGGAAGGGCTGCGCAGCATCTGCGACCGCGAACAGATGATCCTGATCTTCGACGAAGTCATCACCGGCTTCCGCCATGATCTCGGCGGATACCAGAAGGTCTCCGGCGTGACTCCGGACCTCACCGCGATGGGCAAGGCGATGGCCAACGGCTATCCGATGGCCGCCATCGCCGGCAAAGCCGACATCATGGATCACTTCAACACCAACCCCACCGGCGACGTCTTCTTCGCCGGCACCTACAACGGTCACGCCGGCTCGGTCGCCGCGGCACTGGCGACAATCGATGTGCTGGAGACCGGCGACGTTTACGAGCACATCTTCCGACTCGGCGACAAGATACGATCCGGCCTCCAGGAGATCGTCGACCGCCTGGACCTGGTCGGGACGGTCACCGGCTTCGGATCGGTCTACACGCTCTACTTCATGGATGGTCCGGTGAGGAACTACACCGACCTGATGCGCAACAACGCGGACTATTACGTCGAGTACCGCAAGAACTTGATCGAAAACGGCGTTTTCGAGATGCCGATGAACCTGAAGCGCAACCACATCTCCTACAGCCACACCGACGAGGACATCGAGCAGACGCTGGAAGCCGCCGAGAAGAGCCTGAAGAAGCTGTTCGGCCGCTCCTGAGCGAGCCGGATCGATTGGGAACGGTGGCCCTGCGATGCGCGTAGATGTGCATAGCCACACGCCTCGCTTCAAGGACGAGCCTCCCGCTGGCGAGGTCAGGATGAACGCGATGTGGCGGCCGGACGTCGCGCGTCCGGCGCAGCACACCTGGAAATCTCACCTTGAGGCGATGGAGCCGGTCGACAAGGCGATCGTCTTCAACATGGGCGCCGACCCGCGCCCGGACATGCCCGTCGGGATGTCGATCGGGGTTTCCGGGCGCCGCCCCTCGAACGAGATCAATGACGAGACGGCTGAATTCGTGCGCGCCCATCCCAAGAAGTTCATCGGTTTCATGACGGTGCACCCGCATGATCCGGGCGCGCTCGACGAGATCGAACGTGCCCGGACGGACCTGGGACTCAAGGGCATCAAGCTCGGCCCCAACTACCAGAATTTCGACCCTTTGAGCGAGGAGGCCATGCGCGTCTTCAAGCGCGCCGAGGAGTTGCGCCTGCCGGTCCTCCTCCACCAGGGCACGTCGCCGGAGCAGTTCGCTGATCTCGACTTCGCCCACCCCCGCCACATCGACCGGGTCGCGATCGCCTGCCCCAACCTGAAGATGATCCTGGCGCACCTCGGTCATCCCTGGCAGGTCGATTGCGCGGTCGTCATCCGCAAGCATCCCAACGTCTACGCGGACATCTCGGCCCAGTTCTACCGTCCGTGGTCCTACTACAACGCGATGCGCACCGTCACCGAGTGGGGCGTCATGCACAAGGTGCTGTTCGGCTCGGACTACCCGGTCGCCACACCACAGGAGACGATCGACGGACTCTACCGGGTCAACGACCCGATCGAGGGCACGCGCCTGCCTCCCGTTCCGATCGACGAGATGGAAAAGATCCTGGAGCGCGATGCCCTCTCGCTCCTTGAGATCGATGGGTGATCCGTGCCATCGGGAAGGGATTGCGGGTAGCGACGAGACCGCCGGGTACGGGCGATCGTCTGAGCCGCCATCAGAGCGAAGTTGCCGGCATGTCCGGGTGATGAACTAGAAGAAGGATGAAAGAGCCGGATGAAGATAACCGCAGTCAAGCCGGTCGTCGTCAACGCCAACATGCGCAACTGGATATTCGTCAAGGTCGAGACCGACCAGCCCGGGCTATACGGCTGGGGTGAGGCGACCCTGGAATGGAAGACGAAAACGGTCGTTGGCGCGATCGAGGACGTCAGCCGCTTCATCATCGGCGAGGATCCACGGCGCATCGAGCACCTCTACCAGATGATGTACCGGCAGTACTTCTGGAAAGTCGGTATCGAGGGGATGACCGCGATCAGCGGCATCGAGCACGCGCTCTGGGACATCAAGGGCAAGTGGCTCAACGTGCCGGTCTACGAGCTGCTCGGCGGCCGGGTGCGCGACCGCGTGCGGCTCTACAACCACCTCGGCAGCGGCCAGATGACCAGCATGTACGAGAGCACCACCCCCGAGGAGTTCGCCGAGCGCGCGTTGAGCGTGAAGGAAGCCGGCTACGACGCGATCAAGTTCATGGCCGTGCCGCGCACGGAGCCGGTTGAGGGCACGAAGTCGGTGCGCTACGCCGAGAGCCTGGTGCGCGCCGTGCGCGAAGCGGTCGGCCCGGACATGGACCTGATGGTCGACCTCCACGCACGCACCTGGCCGGCGATGGCGATCCAATACTGCCATGCCTTCGAGCCCTACGGCCTGTTCTTCTTCGAAGAGCCCTGCCCCACCGAAGACATCGAGGCGACGGCGCAGGTCACCCGGGCATCGCGCATTCCGATCGCGACCGGCGAACGGCTCGTCGGGCGCCATCAGTTCCGCGAGGTATTCGAGAAGCGCGCCTGCCACATCATCCAGCCGGATCTCACGCACTGCGGCGGCCTCTGGGAAGCCCGCAAAATCGCGGCGACCGCCGAGGCCTATTCCATCGCCGTGGCGCCCCATAACCCGAACGGACCGATCTCAACCGCGGTGGCCGTCCACTTCGCCCTCGCCACGCCCAACTGGATTATCCAGGAGGCGATCACCGGTGACGTGCCCTGGCGCCAGGACGTCGTCGACGATCCCTACTTCACCAGTACTGGCTACATCGAGCCGCCCACCCGCCCCGGCCTGGGGATCGACGTCAACGAAAAAGAAGCGGCGAAGTACCCCTTCAAGCCCGAGGCGGAACAGCGCTATTTCCACCCGGATGGAGCCGTCGCTGACTGGTAGCTGGATCGCGGCGCGCTCGGCGAGGCGCTTCGCGCTGAACCGCCGCGCGGCGAGAGTTGCCGGGTTATTGTGATGCAGGCGGATCGATATGCTCAGTGAGCGGGGAAGGAAACCGATGGACGTCAAAGCTGCGATCGCCGAGATGCTGAAGCGCGAGGGAACCGAGTTCCTGATCGCCTATCCGGTCAACCACGTGATCGAAGCGGCCGCCCAGGCCGACATTCGCACGATCATCGTCCGGCAGGAGCGCACCGGCATCCACATGGCCGACGCGGTGAGCCGCGTCACATCCGGCGAGAAGATCGGTGTGTTCGCCATGCAGCAGGGCCCCGGCGCGGAGAACTCCTTCGGCGGCGTGGCGCAGGCCTATGGCGACTCCTCGCCAATCGTCGTCCTGGCCGGCGGGTATCCCCGACACCTGACGAATGTGCCGCCGCACTTCAACTCCTTCCTCAACTACCAGCATGTCACCAAGTCCGCCGAGCAGCTGACTTCGGCGGACCAGGTGGCGAACGTCGTCCGGCGCGCCTTCAACAGCACCCGGAACGGCCGGCCGCGGCCGGCGCTGGTCGAGATCCCCGCGGATCTCTTCAACGCCGAGTTGAGCCAGGAACTAGACTACGAGCCGGTCAAGCGCCTGCGCAGCGCCCCGGATCCGGCGGCAGTGCGCGAGGTCGCCCAGGTCCTCGTGGGCGCGGAGCGGCCGGTCATCTACGCGGGGCAGGGCGTGCATTACGCGAAAGCCTGGCCGCAGCTGCGTGAGCTCGCCGAACTGCTCGAAGCTCCGGTGACGACGAGCCTCCAGGGCAAGAGCGCTTTTCCGGAGAACCACCCGCTCGCCCTCGGCTCGGGCGGCCGGTCACTGCCGAAGCCAGTCCACCATTTCTTGCAGAACGCCGACGTCATCTTCGGCATCGGTTGTAGCTTCGCGACGACCACCTATGGCGTGACCATCCCGGGCGGCAAGACGATCATTCACGCGACGCTCGACCCAGCCGACGTCAACCAGTACGTTCCAGCCGACCACGCCCTGATCGGCGACGCCGGCTTGACGCTCGACGCCATCATCGCCGAGGTCAGTGAACTGCTGGGCGGGCAACCGCGTGGCCGGGCGGACGCGGTGGCCGAGGAAATCCGCGCGACCAAGGAGGAGTGGCTGGCCGACTGGATGCCCAAGCTGACCTCCGACGAGACGCCGCTATCGCCGTATCGCGTGATCTGGGATCTGATGCACACAGTCGATGTCGGCAACACGATCATCACCCACGACGCCGGCAGCCCGCGCGATCAGCTCTCGCCGTTCTGGGTGACCGAAGAGCCCCTGACCTACCTCGGCTGGGGCAAGACCACCCAACTCGGCTATGGCCTGGGGCTGGCAATGGGCGCGAAGCTGGCGAAGCCGGACAAGCTCTGCATCAACGTCTGGGGCGACGCTGCGATCGGCTTCACCGGCATGGACTTCGAGACCGCCGTGCGCGAGCGGATACCGATCCTCTCGATCCTGCTCAACAACTTCTCCATGGCCATCGAGCTCCCGATCATGGAGGTGGCGACCGAGAAGTACCGCAGCACCGACATCAGCGGCAATTACGCGGACATGGCGCGCGCGTTCGGCGGCTACGGAGAGCGGGTCACCGATCCGGACGAGATCGTCCCGGCCATCAAGCGCGGGATCGCGCAGACCGAGCAGGGA
>DATGQR010000433.1:0-2671 GCA_035304105.1 Thermomicrobiales bacterium
CGGAGGTAGTCGATCACCTCGGGGCGGATGCGCTCGCCGGGGGTGACGATGGGGATGCCGGGCGGGTAGGGCGTGATGCTCTCGGCGCTGATCCGGCCGGCGGCGGCCTCCGGCGCGACGATCTCCACCTCTGCGGCGAAGGCCTCGCGCGGCGTCAGCTCCGGCTCGCCAGCGAAGAGCAGCTCGCCGGTCGAGCGCCACTGGACCTCGATCCGCCCGGCGCGGCGGTGTCCGGCCAGCGACCGGATGCCGTCGATCAGCCGCCCGATCGAGCGTTCATCGTCACCAATCGTGATCAGAAAGAGCACCGAGAGCAGGTCGCTCATCTCGACGCGCACGCCGTGCTCCTCGCGCAGGATGCGCTCGGCGTCGTAGCCGGTGAGGCCCAGGCCGTGGACATCGAGCATGATCCGGGTAGGATCGAATCCTGCGCCGGGCCGGCCCGCCAGGATCTCAGGCCCGACGGCATAGAGGCCGTCGATCTCAGCGATCGCCTCTCGCACCCGGCCAGCCAGCTCGATGGTCCGGGTCAGCAGATCCTCGCCATGCAGCGCCATCTGGCGGCGGCCGGCGTCCAGCGAGGCGAAGATCAGCACCGACGGGCTGGTCGTCTGGACCATGTCGACGACGGTATGCACGCGATCGATGTCCAGTAGGCCGCGGCGCATCAGGAGCGTCGAGCCCTGAGTCAGCGCGCCGAGCATCTTGTGATCGCTGGAGACGCTGGCGTCTGCTCCAGCTTCCATTGCCGACGGCGGTAAGTCGGGATGGAAGTGCAGGTGCGGCCCCCAGGCCTCGTCGATCAGCAGCGGCACGCCAGCGCTGCGGCAGACCTCCACGATTCCCGTCAGATCGCTGGTCACGCCGACGTATGACGGGCTGACCAGCACGACCGCCTTCGCCCGCGGGTGCGCCTCCAGCGCGGCGGCCACCGCTGCCGGCGGCGTGTCCAGCGGCAGGTTGTGGTCGGCATGGAGTTCCGGCTTGACGTACACCGGCCGCGCCCCGCTGAAGACCAGCCCGGCCAGCAGCGACTTGTGGAGCATGCGGGTGATGATCACCTCGTCGCCGTCGACGCAGGTCGCCAGCAGCATCGCCAGGTTCCCGGCCGTGCTGCCGTTGACCAGGAAGCGCGCGTCGTCCGCCCCATGCGCCTCGGCCGCCAGCCGCTCCGCCGCGCGCAGCAGCCCCAGCGAGAAGTGCGGCGTGTCCGCCCCGCCGCCATGCGGCACGTCAACCGCCAGCGCCGCCCCGAACAGCCGCCGGCTGCTCTCATCCAGCCCGACGCCGCGCTTGTGCCCCGGCGTCGAGAACATCACGTCGTCGCCCTCCGCGAAGCGGGCGAGCGCGTCGAAGAACGGCGCCTCGTGCTGGGTCAATCGGCCCTCACCCCCGACCCTCTCCGAATGGAGTTTGTAGTTCGTAGGTAGTAGTGTGTAGGAAGACCGGCAGGCCTCCCCTTCTTCACTACAATCTACGAACTACAAACTACAACCTATTCCCCCCAGGTCTCGCGGAAGACGCGAACCCAGTTGCCGTGGGCGATCTTGGTCAGTTCCTCGTCAGTGAAGCCGGCGTCGGCAAGGGCCTGCATGAGCTTGGGGAGGCCGGCGGCATCCTTGAGCTCGGCCGGCATCGTCGCGCCGTCGAAGTCAGAACCCAGCGCCACGCAGTCGATGCCCATCTTGTCGACCATGTACTTGACGTGCTCGACCATGACGCTGATCGGCGTGTCGGCGTCGTGGGCGCCATCCGCGCGCAGGAAGCCAACGTGGAAGTTGAGTCCGGCGACGCCGTTGCTTTCCTTGATCGCGTCCATCATGCGGTCGGTCAGATTGCGCGGGGAGTTGGAGAGTTCCCAGGCGTTGGAGTGGGTGGCGACGAGCGGCGCATCGGTGATCGCAGCGACGTCCCAGAAGCCCTGCTCGGTAATGTGCGAGAGGTCGATCAGCACCTTCTTACGGTTGAGCTGGCGTACCAGCTCCTTGCCGCGGTCGTTGAGGCCGGCGCCAGTGTCGGGCGAGGACGGGAAGATGAAGGGCACGCCCTCGGTATAGATGTTGCGGCGGCTATGGGTCAAGCCGACCGAGCGTAACCCGGCGGCGTAGAAGACCTCAAGCGCCCGCCCCTCCGGATCGAGGGGCTCGGCGCCCTCGAAGTGCAGCTCGATCGCGAACGTGCCGTCGGCGATGCACTGCTCCAATTCGGCCGCCGTGCGGATGATCTTCACCTGGCCTTCCGACTCCCGCTCGACCTGGAAGAGCGTCCCGAGCATCGTCAGGGCCGCGTTCTGTGCGTAGTCGAGCGGCATCGGGTCGGGCCAGTTGGCCGGGTCGGCATACTGCGCGGTGTATTCCTTGAGCGCTTCGGTCGGGTCTAGGCCCGAGGCGCGCGCCTCTTCCATGATCTTCGCGACGCCGGGATCGCTGATGTAGACGGCGAAGAAGCCACCGATCAATCCGCCAGCGCGCGCCCGCGGCAAGTCGATATGGCCGCTCTCGCTCTGCTCGAAGAACGAGCGCTGACCGCTCGCCAACTGCATGACTGTGTCGTTGTGCCCGTCGAAGATCAGCGGAAAGCCGTTCGCCATTCGTCCACTCCCTTAATTCCATGGTAGCGCCGGTGAGCGCCCGTTCAGCCCGGGTATTGTCGCCCGAGGCGCTGAATCGGA
>DATGQR010000434.1:0-4124 GCA_035304105.1 Thermomicrobiales bacterium
AAAACCTGCGCAGGTATTTGAAAGTTCCGCCCGGACGCTCTGCAGGGCGTCCCGACACCTTTGGTCGAGTGCCATTCCGAGTGCCATTGGGCCAGCAGAGTCCGCGAATGGAAGCGAGTGGACGCGAAGAAACGAGAGAGAGCCCAGGACGCCAAGTAGCTGGCCGGAAGGGAGGTACGCGAGAGTCTCGCGTTTGCATTGGATTCTCAGAATCGCCTTCTCGAATCCCACCCTCTCCGCCAAATTCAATCCCGCTCTTTTTCACAACAATCTCGCACGAAATCGCAAGAGGCGGATCCTCTCCGCCATCTCCGTGCGTTCTCGCGTAAACACTGAGCAATTCAGCTATGACTCAAGCAGCGATGGTCCCAAGTGCC
The DNA here is from genome assembly GCA_035304105.1 of Thermomicrobiales bacterium. Lineage (GTDB taxonomy): Bacteria > Chloroflexota > Chloroflexia > Thermomicrobiales > CFX8 > JAUIIK01. Next base: position 378 of record DATGQR010000434.1, read on the forward strand.
ATCGCCGCGTGACATTCCCCGCCTGTGGCCTGGCCCTGGCCGACCGCCACGCGGCCCAGGGAAAGCCTGCGCGGGCGCCTTGGCGCATAATGGCAGGGAGGCCCGCGGAGGAAACATGGACTGGCGCAGTCGAATCGTTGCCGATACCAACGTGCTCGTCGGAAAACCGGTCATTAAGGGCACGCGTATCAGCGTGGAACTCGTGATGGATCTCCTGGCCGGAGGCTACACGCCGGACCAGATCCGACACCAGTACGACCATCTCACCCTTGATGACATTCATGCGTGCCTCGCGTACGCTCGAGAAGTCATCAGTTCGGAGCGCATGTTCGCGGTCAAGGGCTGAGCTCGTGCGCTTTCTCGCCGACGAGAATGTGCCGGGCCCTGCCGTAGCCGCGCTGCGGAAGTCCGGTCATGACGTCCTGTGGATCAAAGAGGCGATTCCCGGAGCCGAGGACGCTGCGGTGTTGGATCTCGCGCAGCGCGAACGACGAGTCGTAGTCACCGCCGACACCGATTTCGGCGAACTCGTGTTTCGATCAGGCTTGTCCGCCCAATGCGGAATCGTCTTGATTCGCTTGGCTTGGACCGATCCGGAGGCCGATAACCACACGATCGCGACCGCGCTGGCATCGCGCGACGACTGGGGCGGAGTCTTGGCGGTGGTGGAGCGTGATCGGGTGCGCATCCGATCCCTTCCGGACACAGGTCGGCCTTAGCTTGTGGATACGTCGCGGGCCGATCAGCTCCGCAGAGCGATCGCTGTCGCTAGGCAGCGACTGGCTCAGTTGGACGTCGAGGCCGGTCAGGTCCGCGCCCGCATTGATGCCCTTCAGGCCGAGTTGTCAGCCGACGTTGCTGCGGCGCCCATACAGCGTGTACAGCCGACCCAAGCTGCATCCGCATTAGACACGCCTCAATCAGCGGCTGAGAAAGTTGCGCTGTTCCGCCGTCTGTTTCTCGGCCGAGAAGACGTTTATCCCGTTCGATTCGTGAGCAAGAAGACGGGCAAGGCTGGCTACGCGCCGGCCTGCCGCAACAAGTTCATCAAGGGCGTGTGCGAACTTCCACGCGTCAAGTGCGGTGCATGCCCGAATCAAGCGTTCATGCCGGCCGATGGCACGGCCGTCCTCGATCACCTTCGGGGGCGTCACGTCATGGGCGTCTATCCCTTGCTGCCAGACGAGACCTGTTGGTTTGTTGCTGCCGACTTCGACGGACCTGGCTGGATTGACGACGTCCGGGCGTTTGTCCACGTCTGTCGGGAAGCCGCCGTTCCAGTGGCTATCGAGCGCTCGCGCTCGGGCAATGGCGCCCACGCATGGTTCTTCTTCAATGAACCGATGGCCGCAACGCAGGCACGACAGATGGTCTCAGCGCTGCTCACGAGAACGATGTCCGGTCGCCATGAACTGGCGATGCGGTCGTACGACCGCCTGTTTCCCAACCAGGACACGATGCCAAAGGGCGGCTTCGGCAACTTGGTCGCGCTCCCACTGCAGCGCGAGGCGAGGGGCGAGGACAACTCGGTATTCGTGGACATCGACCATCCTGGTCTCGCTCCGTATCCAGACCAGTGGGCATTTCTCGCCGGGCTGAGGCGTGTCAGCGCCGATCAAGTTGAGAGCATAGTAGAAGCGGCCTCGTCGAGCGGCGGAGTGATCGGGCTGGCTTTGCCGGCTTCCGAAGGCGCACCCGATCAACGGTGGCTCGAGCCCCGGACTGCTCGACGCAGCACAGCGCCGTTGACTGCGGACATGCCTCCTCACGTCCATATGCTCATTGCTCAGCAAGTGCTTGTCGATAAGGCCGGGCTCCCATCATCGGTGTTGAATGCCATCAAGCGCCTGGCGGCCTTCCAGAATCCGGAGTTTTACAAGAAGCAGAATCTACGCTTATCGACGGCCCTGACGCCTCGCGTCATCGACTGTTCCGACGACCTTCCAGGCTACATCGCCCTTCCGCGCGGCTGCCTCGAGGCCGTCGAGGCACTGATCGGAAGTCTCGGCAGCCGGGTGGACCTGATCGATCGCCGGCAAGACGGTGAAGAGCAATCGTGCCACTTTCAGGGACAACTCAGAGCGACCCAACTACGGGCGGTCGAGGCTCTGATGCCGCACGAGACGGGGGTTCTTGTCGCGCCGCCAGGCACGGGGAAGACCGTCGTGGGTGCCTATATGGCCGCAGCGCGCAAACGAAACACGCTGATCCTGGTCCACCGGCAACCTCTCCTCGATCAGTGGCGGGCGCAGCTGGCCGTCTTCCTCGGAGTCGATCCGAAGGGCATCGGCCAGATCGGCGCGGGCAAGCGCCACACAACGGGCGTCATTGACGTTGCAATGATGCAAAGTCTCGTCCGGCGCGACCAAGTCGACCCCCTTGTGGGGGCCTACGGCCATGTCATCGTGGACGAATGTCATCACGTGCCCGCGGTGTCTTTTGAGCGGGTGATGAACGCTGCCGGCGCGAGGTTCGTGCTCGGCCTGACTGCCACGCCGCAGCGCCGAGACGGGCACCAGCCCATCATCGAGATGCAGCTCGGCCCGGTACGTTTCGCCGCGTCGCGTCGTCACGTTGACAACGAGCCGCTCCTGCACCGGTCGGTCATCATTCGCGACACGGCGTTCAGACATCCCCAGGACAACCCGCAGGTGACCATCCAAGAGTGGTACGCGGCCCTGGCGTCAGACGAGAGGCGCAACGCGCTCATTCTCGACGACGTGATAGGCGCGTTGTCGGAAGGCCGCTCGCCGCTCCTGCTCACGGAACGACGCGATCATCTCGAGTTCTTCGCCGCCAGGTTGAAAGGGTTTGCAAGGCACCTGGTGGTGCTGCACGGTGGAACGACAGCCAAACGACGACAGCACGTGCAAGAACAACTGCGATCGATTCCGTCCGATCAAGAGCGCCTGGTCCTGGCCACGGGTCGTTTCGTCGGGGAAGGTTTTGACGACGCGCGACTGGACACTCTGTTTCTGGCATTGCCCATCTCTTGGAAAGGAACCCTCGAACAGTACTCCGGCCGCCTCCATCGTCGGCATGCCGGCAAGACGGACGTGCAGATTGTCGACTACGTCGATCGCTCGGTGCCGATGCTGCGGAAGATGTCCGAGCGACGTCTCAAGGGTTACCGGGCCATAGGTTACGTCGTCAGCGACGGCAGCAAACCCGCGCAGCAACGGACGTTGAGAGTCGGGGACCAGGAGGCGTAGCCCCGGTCACGAGACTCCGTGCGTTGAGTGCCATTCCGGATGCCATTGCGCTGGCAGAATCCGAGAGCCGGCGCGAACGCACGCGAAGAAACGAAAGAGTCCTCGGCCGCCAAGTGGCTGGCCGGAAGCGAGTTATGCGAGAAAAGCTCGTATTGCACGGGATTCTCGGAATCGCTTCGCCGTCTCCCACCCTCTCCGCCAATTCCCATCATCCTGATTCGCTCGACCGGCGCGGAGATCTCGCTCTAGTGGAGGCAAATCCGCCCTCATCGTTTGTCCAGCACGATGGCCGCGACATCGCCACCAGCCACATCGAGCGACAGCCGAACACGTCCGGGCTCGTGATGGAGCGGCACCTGGACATCGCGCGCCATGTCGCGTCCCGTGCCCGCCGCCTCGCGTGCCAGCGTGACGCGCGCCTGGACTCGCGCCGGGCCGTGGTTCAGCGCGATCAGGATCCACTGGCGCGGGGCCTCGAGCACGCGCACTTCCAGCGTGCCGCCCTCGACGTCGATGGGACGCTGGACGCCGGCCC
>DATGQR010000435.1:0-3251 GCA_035304105.1 Thermomicrobiales bacterium
CGATCGCGACGGCCGCAACCTCGGGCTACCAACGCGTGGCGATTACCGCCCACGGCGCCGGGCCGCACATGGCCCACGAAGCCGCTGAGCACGGCGTCGAGCTGCTCGATACCACCTGCCCGCTGGTCACCAAAGTCCAGCGCCTGGCTCAGAAGCTGGTCAAGCAGGGGTACTCGATCGTCGTCTACGGTGACTCCTATCATCCCGAGGTAAAGGGCATTATCGGCTGGTCCGGCACGTCGCGCGCCTACCCGGCTAAGAAGCTCGAAGACCTGCCCTGGGACGGCCCGCGTGGCTCGAAGGACCCGAATGTCGAGATGCCGCCGCGCAAAGTCGCCGTGGTCTCGCAGACGACCAAGAACACCGACGAGTTCCTGGCGTTTTGCAACCAGCTGGCCACCTGGGTGCTGCCCGAAGGCGGCGAGTTGCGCATCTGCAACACCATCTGCGAACCTACCTACACTCGCCAGAACGCTCTCAAGGATCTCGCCCGCGAGGTCGATCTGATCCTGGCGATCGGCGGCAAGAAGTCCTCGAACACCGCCCGGCTGGCCGAGGTCGGCATGCAGCTGGGCGTCCAGAGCTACCACATCGAGAAGCCGGAAGACATCCGGGACGAGTGGCTCGATATCGAGGGCGATGTCGGCATCACCGCCGGCGCGTCGACGCCCGACGACGTCATCCAGAGCGTCATCGAGTACCTCGCCGAGCGCGGCTTCGAAGAGCCGGAGGAAGGGCTACGCGTCTATGACCCCGAAGCGACGCCGGCGTTCTAACGACCCGACCCGCCAGTCGATTCGCGAGACGGCCATCGCCGCGCGGCAGGCCGCCAAGCAGGGCGAGGAGATCGAGCTCGATCCGGCCAGCGAATTGTTCTTCGCCTTTGCCGGGCCGCTGCTGCTCCAGGCGCGCAACGACACCGAGTTCAACGCCGCGGTCGAGATCGCGGAGTTCGTCTGGTTCTCGTCGCACTTCGACGCTGGCTCGCAGGTCCAACTCCTCCACCAGTTCATCTCCGAGCGGCAGATCCCGGAGGAGATGATCCCCTGGCTGATCGAGGTCTACGCCGAGCTGGCCGAGCGCAAGCTCGCGCTGGCGGGCTAGTCCCGGCGGTGGCCGGTGTCCGGGGACCCGCGAGGCCGGGCCGCCATGCGTAACCTGATCGGCCGGCTCCTCGAGCGCTCGCCGGCCGAGCTGGACCGCATCGCCGCCTTCTGGGGCGTGCGCCTGGCGGGGCGCGACCGCTACACCGACGTCGCCGCGATCTATCGCGAGATCACCGATATCTGGGCCGCCCGCGACGCCTGGGAGCAGCTCTCTCCGCTGGAGCGCGAGCTGCTGGATGACCTCGGCCGCCACTCCGAGAGCCCACGCACGAACGAGCAGATCGCGGCGGCTATCGACGGCGAGCTCGAGCCGGTCACCGACGCGTTGCGAGATCTCTACCGCAAGGGCTTCGTCGCCCTCGCCGATACAGGCCGCGACGAGGATGGTCCGCCGCGCCTCTACCTGCCTCGCGAGATTGGCTCGCTGCTCGACCAGCTGGCCGCCGAGCGTGAGCACCCGCTCGATCGCGCCGCGCCGCTGGAGGAGCTGCTCGCCACCGTTCCCTTCATCGACATCGAGGAAGCCGCCAAGCTCTGGGGCGCGCGGGTCACTCCCGGCCTCCATGCGCGGGCCGAGCTGGTCAACATCATCCGCGCCCAGGTCGAGCGCCCGGAGCGCGTCGAGCGCGAGCTTGGCAGGTTGTCGGCCTCGGCCCGCCAACTGTGGGCCACACTGCGGGAACGCGGCGGCGCCTGCCCCTACGACGCCGCCCGCGACGCCTCAAGACTGCCCGAGGCCCAGTTTCGGGCCACCGTTCGCGATCTGGGCGAGCGGCTGCTCGTCTGGCACAGCTACGACGCTGAGGGCGACCGCCTGCTCGTCATCCCGGAGGGCATTCTCCACCCGCAGATGCCCGAGCCCGAGCCGATCCCCGAGGTCGGCGCGGTCGACCCCGAAGACGTCTACGAGGAAACCTGGGCCTTCCCCCAGGCGGCCGCATGGGACCTCCTGACGATCCTGCGCGAGACGACCCGCGACGCCCCGCGCTGGTCGGCGCTGCTCTCCGGTGACCCGGCCATTCAGCGGCGCCTGGGCAGTCGCCTCTGGCGCGCCGACCTGGAGACCGGGGTTGTCCCAACCGGCTACATCGGCTTCCTGACTCGCATCGGCGCGCTGCTCGGCGTCCTCCAAGAGCACGATCGCCGCGCTCTGCCCGGCCCTGAGGCCGAGACCTGGCGCTCCGGCGCCTTCACGACCGCCGCCCGGCGCATGGTCGCTGCCTGGACGGGCGCCGAGGAGTGGATCGAGGGCCGCGACCGCATCGAGCTGGCGCTGTACGGCGCCTCATGGCCGGCCTTCCGCGGCACACTGCTGCGCGCGCTCGGCGATCTCGAAGAGGATGTCTGGTACGACCAGGAGGGCTTCATCGAACGCCTGATGATCGCCGAGCCCGATCTGCTGCGCCAGGCGCAGGTCGGCTCAGTTCCGAAGACGCAGCTGACGATGCGCGTCGGCGGCGAGGAGCGCCCCGGCGACCGCCGCGCCGACGCCCTGCGGCTGATCATCGCGACGACGCTGGAGACCGCCGGCGTCTGGCTTGGCCTGATCGAGCGCTCGCACCGCCTGGGTACGCGCCAGCCCGTGTTCAGGGTGACGCCCTTTGGTCACTGGATCGCCGGGCGGCGCGGCGAGCCGGCCGGCCAACAGCTCGGCCCTGCGCCCCTCTCGGTCGGCGCGAACCTGCAGATCCTGCTCTATCGCCCGACGCCGCGCCGGGTTTGGGCGCTCAGTGCCTTCGCCGAGCCGCGTGCCCTCGACCGCGTCTCGACCTTCGCCCTGACCGCTAGCGCCGTCATCCGGGCGTTGGCCGGCAATGTCGAGATCAGCGACATCGTGCGCTTCCTGGAGAGCCAGAGCGGCGAGCCACTGCCGCAGACCGTGCGCTACACCCTGGAAGAGTGGGACCGCGGCTACCACCGCGTCTGGCTGCAGCGCGCCGTGCTTCTGACTCCCGAAGACGCCGAGGACGGCCAGCGCATCGTTGAGGTCCTCACCGAAGCCGGCCTCGACCCCCAGCTGCTCGACGACGGCCGCATCGCCCTGGTCCACGACGCCAGCGACGCCACCGAGCGCATCTTCGACCACGCCACCCGCGCCCTTCGCGACCGCGGCTTTGCCCCCCTCGCCCGCCCCCCGGACGCTCG
>DATGQR010000436.1:0-8259 GCA_035304105.1 Thermomicrobiales bacterium
CGTACTGCTGCGCGAGTCGGACTTCGTCTCGCTGCACGTCCCGCTGACGCCGTTCACCCACGAGCTGATCAACGAGGAGACGCTGGCGCTGATGAAGCCTGGCGCGATCCTGATCAACACGGCGCGTGGCCCGGTCGTCAAGGAGTCGGCGCTGGTCGACGCGCTGGCCTCGGGCCGGATCGCCGGGGCGGGGCTGGACGTCTTCCGCGTCGAGCCGCATCCCGACAACCCCTACGTCGAGTTCGACAACGTCATCCTCACCCCGCACATCGGCGGTTCGACCCGCGAGGCCTTCGACCGCTCGCTCTACCTCGCGATGACCAACGTCTGCAACGTCCTCAACGGAATGCCGGCGCATTGTCAGGTCAATTGAGGGAAGAGGGAAAGAGTCCTCATCCCCGGCCCGAAGGGCACCCCGCCCAATTTCCCAGAGGGCATCCGGGAGAGGGGTGCCCGGTTGTGTCGCTTGAGCTAGCGAGCGACTGCACTCTGCCTTACTCCCCCTCTCCCTCCGCGGAGCGAGTGAGAGAGGGGGTTGGGGGGTGAGGGAATATCTCTCCCTCCTCGCCAGCGCCTGGCTCCTCGAGCCGGATCAGGCCGCGCTCGATGAACTGGCGGGGGTTCCGGGCTTGGCAGAAGCTGCGGCGAGCGTCACGCCGGAAGAGGCGGCGGTGGAGTACAGCCGCGTGGTGCTGGGGCTGGCGCCACCGTACGCATCGCTGTTCCTGCACGAGGCCGCGATGCTGAACGGGCCGGAGGCAGAGCGCGTCGAGCTGATCTACCGCCGCTTCGGGTTCGAGATTGCCCCGGAGTGGCGCGCCGGGGCGGCCGACCACCTGGGCGTTGAGCTGCATTTCCTGGCGCATCTGCTGGAGCGTGGCGACGCTGCGGCGGCCGGCGAGTTCCTGCGCGCGCACGTGCTGACCTGGGCGCCGGTCCACCTGCTGGCCATCGAGCGGCTCGCGTCAGCGCGCCTCTACCCGCGGCTGGCGACGGTCACGCTGGAGCACTTGCTCGCGCTGCGCGCCGACCTGGCCGGGGAATAGCGCGAAGCCCGTCTTGGCGCCTCGACCCCGTCCTCGCAGCTGATGGAGGCGGCGCTGCTCTGCCCCGCCCGTTGGGCGGACCAGCGGTTCCTGAGCCGCGGCGACGGTCGCTCCCGGGCCGCTACCAGCGCAGCCGGAGCGCGTATTCCAGTGACGAAGCTGGAAAAATGAATCTTCACACGGATAGGCAGGGGTAGGCCGCTAACCGGCGTTCGGTCTAAGGTTTGCGGTATGAGTTCGATCGAGCAAGGCACGCTGCGACGCCTGAGCGACTGGGTCCACGATCTCGTCATCGTGGCCGACGACAACGTTGGCCACTTCGATCAGTGGCGCCGGGTGATCGGGATGGTGTTCGGCCCGCTGGCGGCGCTGGCCATCCTCCTGCTCCCCTTTGAGGGCTTGAGCAGTGAGGCACACCGCCTCGCGGCCGTCGCGGCGCTGGTGATCATCTTCTGGGTCACCGAGGCGATGCCGCTGCCGGCGGCCAGCCTGCTGGCCATCGTCCTGATCGTCCTGGCCGGCATCGCGCCGGCGGCGGACGCGCTCGACGCCTTTGGCGATCAGATCATCTTCCTGTTCATCGGCAGCTTCATCCTGGCCCGCATCATGCAGATCCACCGGGTGGATCAGCGCATCGCCTACGCGCTGCTGAGCCATTCCTGGGTGGGCGGCAGCACCTACCGCACGATCTGGACCATCGGCCTGACGACCTGGCTGCTGGGGATGTGGATCAGCAACACGGCGGCCGTCGCGATGCTCGTCCCGGTCGTGCTGGCCGTGGGACGCTCGGCGCGGACGGTCTTCGAGGCCGCTGGCGTGGCCGACCCGGAGCGCGAGCAGCGGCGCTACACCACCGGCCTGTTGCTGATGCTCGCCTACGCGGCCTCGATGGGTGGCATCGCGACGCCGGTCGGGACGCCACCGAACCTGATCGGCATCGCCCTGATCGCCGACGCCACCGGCGAGCGCATCAGCTTCGTGACCTGGATGAGCTTCGGGCTCCCGATCGCCGCCGTGATGCTGCTGCTCGGCTACGGACTGATCATCATGCGCTATCGGCCGGCCATCGGACAGGTCGAGAGCCAGCTAGAGACGATGAGGGCGGCGCGCGCCCGGCTCGGCCCCTGGACGCCCGGTCAGCGCAACAGCGTCCTGGCATTCAGCGTGGCGGTGATCTGCTGGCTCCTGCCGGGCCTCTCGTCGACGATACTGGGGGCCGACCACGAGATCTCCCGGACGCTCGCCGAGCGGCTGCCGGAGGGAATCGTCGCCCTGCTTGCCGCGACGCTACTCTTCGTGCTCCCGACCGACCCGCGCCGGCGCCGCTACACCGCCACCTGGGAGGACGCGGTGCGCATCGACTGGGGCACGGTGTTGCTCTTTGGCGGCGGCATCTCGCTGGGCCGCATGATGACCCAGACCGGGCTGGCGGAGTCGATCGGCTCCGGCTTGCTCGATGCCATCGGCGTCGAAAGCCAGGGTGGGCTGACGGCCTTCGGCGTGCTGATTTGTGCGATCGTCGGCCAGGTGACGTCGAACACGGCCTCGGTCAACATCCTCCTGCCGGTGGCGATCTCGACCACGCAGGTGCTGGGCGTCTCGACGACGCTGGTCGCCGTCGCCGTAACGCTGGCCGCGAGCATGGCGTGCATGCTGCCGGTTTCCACGCCGCCCAACGCGATCATCTACGGCACCGGTCAGGTATCCGTGACCGACATGGCCGTGACCGGCTTCATCTTCAACGTCCTCGGCATCGTGGTCGTCTGGCTTGCCTCGCTGTGGTTGGTGCCGACGATGCTCGACCTCGTCGGCTGACGCCGCTAGTCCGCGCCGCTCGGCTCAATCCGTGTCACCAGCACCTTGTCGACCCGCGCGCGGTCCATGTCCACCACCTCGAAGCTCAGCCCGTCGTGCTCGAAGCGGTCGGCCGGCGCCGGGACGCGCCCGAGCATCGCCATGACGAAGCCGCCGAGCGTCTGGTAGCCGCCGGGCGCCTCGTCGGAGATGAGGTCGATGCCCAGCTCGTCGCGCAACTCGTGGAGCGGCACCATGCCGTCGATCAACCAGGAGCCGTCCGGGCGCTGAACGATCGGCTGGTCCTGGGCGACTGCCGCGTCCAGCTCGCCGACGATCGCCTCCATGATGTCGTGCATCGTGATCAGTCCCTCGATGGAGCCGTACTCATCGACCACCAGGGCGCGGCGCACGCCGGTGCGCTTGAAGAGCTCCAGGACATTGATCGCCGGGGCGGTATCCGGCACATACTGGGCGGAAGTCAGTACGCGCTGTAGGTCAAATTCGCCGAGTCTCCAGAGATCCTTGACGGCCACGAAGCCCAACACGTTGTCGACCTCACCGACGAACACCGGGTAGTACGAGTGGCTGCTGGAGACCATTCGCTGGCGGCTGATCTCCGCGTCCTCGTCGGCGTCGATCCAGACGATGCGCCGGCGCGGCGTCATCAGCGCCCCGGCCGTGAGGTCGCCGAGATCGAGGATGCCGAGCGCCATCATCTGCTCGGCCTCATCGATCGCTCCGCTGCGCGCGCCCTGCGCCAGCAGCACGCGGATCTCCTCTTCGGTCACCTGCGCCTCGGGCGTCTCGCTAACGCCGAGCAGGCGCAGCACACCGCGCGTTGACAGGCTCAAGAGCGCGACAATCGGCCGGCCCAGCCTGCCGAGTGTGTTCAGCGGGCGCGCCACGATCGACGCGATGGCGTCGGGGTAAGTCAGCGCCAGCCGCTTCGGGACCAGCTCGCCGAAGACCAGCGAGAGGTAGGTCGTCGCGCCGACGACCAGCGCGAAGGCGACGGCCTCGCTGTAGTCCCCGACCAACGGCAGGTCTTCGAAGGCGGTGGCGAAGCGTCCCGCCAGGGTCGCGCCGCCGACGGCGCCGGCCAGGATGCCGACCAGGGTGATGCCGAATTGGACGGTCGCCAGGAACCGGTTCGGCGCCGCAGCCAGCTCCAGCGCGACCCGCGCCCCGCTGCTGCCGGCGTCAGCGCGCTCTTGCAGCCGCGTCATCTGCGCCGAGATGATGGCGAACTCCGACATCGCCAGCATCCCGTTCAGGATCACCAGCGCGAGGATAATGGCGATCTCCAGGAGGTAGGTCATGGTTTCACGTCTCTCTTCGGCGCGCGACGACGGCAACCGGTATTATCCCCGTCTCTTCTACGGGGTCCAGTGCCGGCCTCGTCGGTGGACCGGGCCAGCCCGAGTATGGCCCGGTACGATCTTCGCCTTCGAGATCGTGCGTGTAGATGGGGGCCGCGGCCTAGCTGAAGCGGCTGCGGCCCATCAGGACGCTGACGAGCAGCGCGATGAGGATAACGATCAGGATCAGCCGGAGGATGCCCTCGACCAGAAAGGCCCCGCCTCCGAAGAGCAACAGGATCAGCAGAATCGCAACGATTAACAGCATGGGCAATCCTCCCGTCAACGCTTGATGTCCCTGCTAGCGTAGGCGCGCTGCGAGAGGTTGACGACATGCCGCGATCTAGTGCGTGACTAGCATCGCGGGCACAACGCGAGAAGCCCGGCGACAAAGCGAAGCTGTCACCGGGCTTTCGATGCCTTCCGAAATCGAGTGCCGTCTGGCTAGAAGGATCTCGGCTCGTCGTCGCCGCGGTCTGCAGGCGGCGGGATACGCTCGGTCGGCTGGTTGGGATCGACTCGCGGTGCCGGCGGCGTCCCGGCCGCAGGTGAGTACCCTGGCGCTGGGGCGGGGCCGGCCGGAGTCGCCGTCGCGGGCTGCGGCGAGCGTCGGTTCATGAAGATGAAGAAGGCGACCGCCGCCAGCGCGAGCAGGCCCACGACGAAGATGCCGATCACGATCAGCACGAGCCAGAGGTTCGAACCGCCGCCTTCGACCTTCGATGCCGCGGTCAAGGTCTCGCTGCCCTGAAGCGGGAGTTCCCAGGTGATCACGCCGTCCGCGCCGATGCGCCCGTTGGTCTGGTCTTCGTCGATCTCGCCCGGCATGCGCGCCGTGTAGCTGAAATCGAAGAACATGCTCATGTCGAAGCCGAGCTCGCTGAGATCCTCGCCCTCGCCGAGCTCCTCGCCTGCCGAGCTGGTGAGTGCGCTGCCGTCGACGGTGAGATTTAGGCGGAAGTCGTCACCGTCTTTCTCGAACGTTCCGCTGAAGGGTTCGACGAATTGTTCGCTCTCCGAGCCGGCGTTGAACAAGTTGTTGAGGATCGCGCCGAGGTCCGACGAGTCATCGACGTCCTGGATCAGGCGCAGCCCAACGTTGTTACCGTCCTCGATGCGCTCGACCCGGAACCCCTGCTCTTCGGCCTCGCGCTCGATCTGATCGAAATTCTCGAACGGGTCGTCCTCCAGTTCTTCCCCCGCGAACTGCTCGAGCTGCGACATGTCGATCGACAACGCCATGCTGTGGGTGGCACTACCGTCCTCGTTGAAGTCGCTCTCGAACTCCATCGTCACGCAGCCGCTGAAGATCAGCAGCGCCGAGAGCAAACCCGCGAGCGGCAGCGTCAGCGATCTGCCGTGCCTGCGGCGCATGAAGAGTCCACCTTTCACCCCAAGTACCCCGTACGTATGCACACACGCCGCATACGGTAGCATGCCTGCCCCGCGGCCGGGCACTACCCGTTGGTCAGGATTCGCGCGAACAGGCTAGGCTCGATGCTGCCGCCGCTGACGATGCAGACCGTCTTGCCGCGCTCGCCCGGGGCGGCCGCCAGCGCTGCCGCGACCGGCAGCGCCGCCGCGCCCTCGGCGACGAGCTTGTTGCGCGTGGCCAGGCGCCGGATCGCCGCCATCGTCTGGTCGTCCGGAACGGTCACGACGTCGTCGAGCCACGCGCGCACGGCGGCCAGCGTCTCCTCGAAGACGAAGGGTGACCCGGCGCTGTCGACGATGGTGTCGCACTCCATGCGCTCCAGCTTCCCGCTGTGGAGCGAGCGGGCGATCGCGCAGCAGCCCTCCGGCTCGACGCCGATGACGCGCACCTCTGGCCGGGTCGCCTTGACGGCCGCGGCGACGCCGGTCGCCAGCCCGCCGCCGCCCAGCGGGGCGTAGATCGTCTGGACGTCGGGCAGATCCTCCAGTATCTCCAGGCCGATTGTGCCGTTGCCGGCGGCCACGCGTTGGTCGCGGAAGGGGTGGACGAAGCCGGGCTGATCAGCGTAGCGGTCGTCCTCCATCGCCACGAACAACTCGTGACGCGGCAGGAACTCGATCTCCGCGCCGAAGCTCCGGGTGGCGTCGATCTTGGTCTGTGGCGCGCCCACGGGCATGATCGCCGTGGCCGGGATGCCGAAATGGCGCGCCGACCAGGCGACCGCCTGGGACATGTTGCCGGTGCTGATCGTCCGCGCCGCGGTCAGGCCGCCCTCCTCGCGCATCAGCGCCAGGGCGTTGAACGCGCCACGCAGCTTGAAGGAGCCGATCGGCTGGAGCGTCTCCGGCTTAATCCAGATATCCACGGCGTCCGGTCCGCCCAGCGGAAGCAGCGGCGTGCGCGTGATCGCCCCCGCGAGGCGTTCGGCGGCTGCCCGGATAGCGTCGATGTTCAGCTCACTCATCGCCCGGCTCCTCTCCGTGCCTGGCGTCACTCTACCCCGGAATGCGCCCTCCCGCCGGGCTGCCGCCGGCGTGGCCAGCCCCGGTTTCGGCGAGTGTGGCTAGAATTGCCGGCTGGAGTTGGAAAGGATGCCTGATGGTTCCAGTTCGGTGGTCGCGGGCAGTAGCCTTGATCGTCATCATCACGCTGCTGACCCCGTTGCAACTTGGCGCGTCGTCGATCGGGAGCGGCGACGATGATCGTGAACTCGCGTTCTCCCCGGCAGGCGTTGGCCTGGAGTTGGTCGAGGTGGCCGGGGGATTCGACCGCCCGGTCTATGTCACCAATGCTGGCGACGGATCGGGACGGCTGTTCGTCGTCGGCCTCGACGGGGTCGTCTGGGTGATCGAGGACGGTCAGGTGCTCGATGAGCCCTTCCTGGACGTCAGCGACATCGTTCGCGACGAGGACGGCGAGCAGGGCTTCTTCGCGATCACCTTCCACCCCGAGTATGAGGAGAATGGCTACTTCTACGCCGTCTACACCAAGCAGCCTGACGGCGATAACGTGCTGGCGCGCTTCCAGGTCTCGGCCGATGACCCCAATCGCGCCGACCCGGATTCGCTCTACGAGATCCTGACGCTGCCCGACCGGATTCCCAACCACAATGGCGGCGATATCGCCTTCGGGCCGGACGGTTATCTCTACTACGGCACCGGCGACGAGGGGGGCGGCGGCGACCCGTACAAGCACGCTCAGAACCCTCAGTCGCTGTTCGGCAAGATGCTGCGGCTCGACGTCGACGGCGGCGAGCCCTACGCGATTCCCGAAGACAATCCCTTCGTCGACGACCCGGACGTGCGCGATGAGATCTGGGCGCTGGGGCTGCGGAACCCGTTCCGCTACAGCTTCGACCCGCTGACCGGCGACCTCTACATCGGCGACGTCGGCCAGGCCATGTGGGAAGAGGTCGACTTCGAGCCGGCCGGCAGCCCGGGCGGGCTGAACTACGGCTGGCCGATCATGGAAGGCTTCGCCTGCTACCCCGAGGATGTCACCGAGTGCGACACCGAGGGGCTGACCATGCCGATCCTCGTCTACTCGCATGAGGGGCCGCGCGGCGTCCGCGAGGGCTGCTCGATCACCGGCGGGCGCGTCTACCGGGGTACCGAGTACCCCTTCATGGACGGCGCGTACATCTTCGCCGACTGGTGCGAGGGCCGCATCTGGGCGGGGTACCGCGATTCGCTGGGCGAGTGGCAGAAGACGGAGATTCTCGACACTTTCATCATGTGGACGTCGATCGGCGCCGATGAGGCCGGCGAGCTGTACGGCACCGACCTGATCGGTGGGCGCGTGTTCCGCTTCGTCTTCACCCAGGACGCTCCGGACGCGCCGGTGATCTCGCGCGTCTCGCCGCCGGGTATCATCGCTGGCCAGGATGGGCTGGCGCTCCAGGTCGACGGCTTCGGCTTCACGGCCGAGTCGGTCGTGCTCTGGAACGACGAGCCGCTCGAGACGGAGTTCGTCACCGACACCCAGCTGGTCGCCAGCGTGCCGGCCGCGCTCGTGGCCGAAGCGGGCGACGCGCGCGTCAGCGTCCACGACCCGGAGCGCGACGAGCGCTCCGCCGAGGTAGTGATTCTGATCTCCGATGGTCCCTTCGCCGACCCTGCGTTTG
>DATGQR010000437.1:0-3426 GCA_035304105.1 Thermomicrobiales bacterium
ACAGCACGATGAGCGGGGGTGGGGGCGCTGCCTCGACCTGCTCCACGGTCAGGTCGCTCGCCAGCTCGCGCTCTGCCATCAGGTCCAGCCAGGCCAGCGGCGGCTCGGCGCGCCAGTCGTGGGCGAAGACCTGATAGGTACAGTCTTCGACCGTGAAGTCGGCGTCGGTCGCGCGCCGGAAGTTGATGTAGCTCATGACCGGGCGCCAGTACTCGGCGTCGGCAAAGATCACGAAGGTCCAGGCCAGGCCTGGCGTCGTCAGCCACTGGGTGGTCGTATGCATCACGACCATGTCGAATGTTCCGGACGCCAGTTGGTAGGTGTCGCGCGCCATCGCGAAGCGGTGTAGGAGCATCACCTCGCCGGGGCGTGCCGGGCCGTAGCGCTGCGCGAAGTCCCAGGCCGCCCGGACGCCGGGATCGAGCGCCTGATCCTCCTCGGTGGTTTCCTGGAGGGCAAGACTGGCGACGAAGCCGAGCACGTCACCACCCGCGCCGCGGAAGACGGTGAAGGCGCCCGGCTGGCGCGCGAGCCAGTGCCGGGCGATCGCCGCCGCGTCCTCGCCCTCATGGCGCCGGACCATATCGAGCATGGCAGAGCTGTCGGCGGCAGTGGCCGGTTCGGCGTAGGCGGTGCCAAGCGCGGTCCACTGGACATAGGGCTGCATCAGCGGGCTGTGGCGGTGGAGGTAGAGGAGGTCGAAGAACGCGCGCTGCAGCTCGATGCCGCGCGCCTGCTGGAGCCGCCGGACGATGTACCCCCGCACCCGGCGGTGCAGTTCCCGGTAGTCGTCGGGGTTGCGCCAGCGCAGATCGGCGTCCAGCACGTCGCGCGCCAGGTCGTGTGGGTAGATCCCTTCGGGACCCTGCTCGATGAAGGAGAGCCCACGAAGCCAGGCGAAGATATCGGACGGGTTGCCCTCGGTCAGCGCCTCGGCCAGCAGAGCCTCGGTCGTGACCCGCACGTGGGCGCAGATCTCGAGCGCCTGACGGTGGGCACGGGAGGGCGTCCCCTCGACGAAGCGCTCGAGGAGCACGCGCACGACGTCGGGGTCGTCGATGGGCCGGGTCGCGCCGGTCGTGTCGCCCTGGGCAAGCACATCCGCCACGAGCGAGAGGGCCAGTGGGTGGCCGTGGGTGAAGGCGAGCACGGCCGGGTCATGATGTTCCGGTACCGCGCGGGCGCGCAGGTAGGCGCGACTCTCGTCCGGGCGCAGGTTGCGCAGCGGCACGACGCGGACCAGTTCGCCCCAGCCCGGGTCGGCGCGCCAGGCCGGTGCGGGCGGGTTGCGCCCGGCGATGACCACGAGGACGTGCGCTGGGAGCTGCGGTAGGAACGTGTCGCGCAGCCAGGCGTCGAGCGGCGCCATGCGCTCATAGGTGTCGAGGAACAGGACGAACCGGGAGTGCCCATCGAGCGCGCCGGGCAGGGCGGTAGGGTCCGTGATCCCGGTCGCCAGCCCCAGCGCCAGGAGGAAGCCGGACGGCGACGGTTCGATGGCTCGCCCGTCAATCCGCGCGCTGGGGATGCCGTCCTCCGCGGCCAGTCGGGCGTAGGCGTCCAGCAGCGTCGTCTTACCGACGCCGCCCGGGCCGTACAGGAAGAGAAGCGCGAAAGGCGGCTCGGGCGCCGTGAGGGCCGCGCGGAACAACTCGATCTCGGACCGGCGCCCGACGAAGCGTTGCCCACGCGCAGCCGCCAGCCGCTCGGCGATGCGCGCGGCCTGCGCAGGCAACCTCGGATCGCGCTGTCCATCCATGAGATCCGCTCCTGGTTGCCGGCCATCGTAGCAGCAATCAGGAGTGCGGTCTACTGCTGCCCTCGAGCAGACGCGGCCACGGCACCACCCCGCCCGGGTGGCGCCGGGCAACCGGCGGCTCGGCGCTAGCCTGCCCGGGAGAGGGCGGGCTCCCGGCGTCCGCGTGTGGGCGGCGGACCTCCGTGCTCGTGCGTGGCGGCTTCGGGACGCAGGTCCAGCCGGCGCAGGGTCTGGGCGTTCAGCGCCACGATGATCGTCGAGGCGCTCATAAGCAGGGCGCCGACCGCGGGCGGCAGGACGATGCCCCACGGCGCCAGCACCCCGGCAGCCAGCGGGATGGCGACGATGTTGTACCCGGCGGCCCAGACCAGATTCTCGACCATCTTGCGGTAGCTGGCACGGGAGAGCTCCATGACGCTCACCACGCCGCGGGGGTCGTTTGAGGCCAGGATGACGCCGGCCGACTCGATAGCGACGTCGGTCCCGGCGCCGATCGCGATGCCCACATCGGCGCGAGCCAGCGCCGGGGCGTCGTTCACGCCGTCGCCGACCATCGCCACCCGCTCCCCGCGCTGCTGGAGCGTCGCAACCGCGCTGGCCTTGTCCTCCGGCAGGACTTCGGCGAAGACCTCATCGACGCCGAGTTCGGCCCCGACTGCCTCGGCCACCGGCCGCGCGTCGCCGGTGATCATGACCACGCGGATGCCGCGGGCGTGCAGTGCCTCGACGGCTTCGCGCGACTCGGGCCGGACCTCGTCCTCCAGCGCCAGCGCGCCGACGACCCGGCCGTCTCGGACGACGTGCAGCACCGCCGCGCCGCGCTCCTGCCAGGGCCGCACGCGCTCGGCAAGGGCATCCGGCACCTCCAAACCCCGCTCGCGCAGCAGGTTCGGGCCGCCCACGGCGACCTCGACGCCGTCGACCTGGGCCTCGACGCCGCGCCCGGCGATGGCGCGGAAGTCCTTCGCACGCGGGACGCTGACCCGCCGAGCCTCGGCGGCGGTGACGATGGCGCGCGCCAGCGGGTGCTCGCTGTCCGCCTCGACCGCGGCGGCCTCGGCCAGCAGCGCGTCGGCGTCGTCGTCGAGCGCGACGATACCGGTGACCGCGTGCTCGCCGCGGGTGAGTGTCCCGGTCTTGTCAAACAGCACCGTGGTGATCTCGCGCATGCGCTCCAGGGCCAGCCGGTCCCGGACCAGGATGCCCTGGCGTGCCGAGAGGGAGGTCGAGAGGGCGATCACCAGCGGGATCGCCAGGCCGAGCGCGTGGGGGCACGAGATCACGAGCACGGTCACCGTGCGGACCACCCCGGAGTCGATGTCCCCGAGTACGGTCCAGATGATGAAGGTGGCGAGGCCGGCCGCGACCGCGACGTAGAACAGCAGCGCAGCGGCGCGGTCGGCCAGTGCCTGTGCCCGCGAGCGCGACTGCTGCGCCTCCGTCACCAGCCGCTCGATCCCGGCCAGGGCGGTATCGGCCCCGACCGCGTCGACGCGCACCCGCAGCGCCGAGCCCTGGGCAACGCTCCCGGCGACGACCGGGTCTCCGGTCTCCTTCGACACCGGGCGCGACTCGCCGGTCAGCATCGACTCGTCCAACTCGGCCCGGCCATCGACGATCGTGCCGTCGGCCGGGACCCTCGCTCCGGGGCGAACCAGGACAATGTC
>DATGQR010000438.1:0-2601 GCA_035304105.1 Thermomicrobiales bacterium
CCGATGCCACCATCCAATCGCCGCGCCGGATTTCCGCGTTCAGCGTGTCCTTGAAGGCATACATCGGCTGCGTCAGCCGGTTGACTTCCCTCATCGCGGCTTTCGATCCATCGTCCTTCCAGACGCGATCAACTCGAGCGACCAGCGCGTCGGCGCGGCGATAGTGATCGATCACCGTTCCGCCCTCGCGCGCGATGATTGCGCTGGTCGTCCGATCCCGTTCATCGAGGGCCGGCAAGCGGGCCGCCTCGGCGAGCAGGTTTTCGAGCCGAGTGCGTGCTTCCACAACCTTGCGCTGCGACTCCAGGCCTTTTTCACGCACCCCCTGGTAGCTTTCGCGCTGGTAGTCGCGCGCAGCGTCCTGAAGTTGGGTATAGACCCGCACTCGCTCGTGGGTCAGCCGCGCGGTCGCCACCACTTCGCTCGCCGACCAGGCGGTCAGCAGCAGGAGGACGGTCAGTGCGACAGTGGTAGTCAATCCGGCCAGCGCGGTCGCGCTGAGTCGGGCACGAAGGCTCCATAGTGGGAGCCAGCGCTTCGCCGGCATGGCCCTCTACCTCCCCTCTTTCGCGCCGGCACTTTTCGTAGCCGGTCGCCGCCCTTCGCGGGCCTGGCACACACTCTAATTGCTCGGCACTCAAGCGCCAAAGAAAACATCTTGCTTTCATCTGATCTTAATGTGGCCGCCAGCCGCGCTTCATGCGTGTGCCACGTCCATTTCATCTCCACTTCCTAGCCACGGGCCTTGCGTCGGGACGTTCGGGCGGAGGGGGTATTGGCGAGACGATTGGCCGCAGCGCTGGCGTTATCACAGGCATTTGCGCTGGCCGCGTGCGGCAGCGCTGCTGCCGACAGCGTGCCTTGCGATCGCGCCTGCATAGTCGGCGTGACCGACAGCTACCTGGCAGCTCTCGCCTCGCATGATCCGTCTGCCGCGACACTCGCCCAAGGCGTTGTCTTCGTCGAGAATCTCGAACGCCTGACGCCCGGCGAGGGCCTGTGGAAGACTGCCACGGGGGGCAAGGGTGGATTCGCCATCTACGTGCCCGATCCCGTGCTCCAGCAAGCGGGCTGGATCGGCCTCGTCGAACGCGAGGGACAGCCCGCGCTTCTCGCCCTGCGACTCAAGCTCGACGGAAAGCGCATCACCGAGGTGGAGCATCTCGTGACAGAGCCGGCGAACGGCGACTTGCGGAACCTGGTGCAGGTCCGGCGCGGACTGCTGTCAACCATACCCGAAGCCGGCCGCAAGACCCACGCTGAGCTGATTCGGATAGGCGCGAGCTACTACGACGCGCTCGACGACAACGACGGCACGCTGACGCCATTCGCGCCAAGGTGCCAGCGTATCGAGAACGGGATGATCACCGCGGGCGAGGGGCAGCGACCGCCTCCAAACGACCAGCCCGGGGCTCCGCGCATCGCGTCCGACTGTGCCGCACAAGTCAGCAGTCAGGCGTTCGTCTACATCGATCGGATCGAGAACCGGCGGATGATTGCGGCCGACCCGGTGACCGGCCTGGTGATGGGCTTTTCGCACTTCCGGCATCCGATGACCAACCTGCCTTACAAAGTGACGCTGGCTGATGGCTCGACCGCGGAACGCAACCGCGGGAACATGCCCTACGACCCGTTCGACATGCCGGCGGCCCATATCTTCAAGGTCGGGCCCGACGGGCTGATTCACGAGATCGAAGTCGTGGGCGTCGTCGCTCCATACGATTCACCGACAGGCTGGGACTGACCTGAAACCGAGCACTTCGGCCGAGAGCGGTCGCACCAGAACACATGAGGGAGAGAAGCTGTGAGAACTCGAGGATCGGCAAACCACAGGGCCTGGCTTCGCGCGTTTCTAGTGGGCGGCGCCGGATTGACTGTTCTTGCGACAACGACGCCTGTTGCAGCCCAGGACGACGAGGAACCGCAGGCGGCGCCAACGGAGAACACCATTCTGGTCACCGGCTCGCGCATTGCCCGGCGCGACTTCAATGCGACGAGTCCGATCGTCACGGTCGATGCCGCTCTGCTCGAGCAAAGTAGTGCGATCAACCTCGAGGCCAATCTCAACAAGCTGCCCCAGTTGGCACCGGCGCTGACCCAGTTCGGCCCGCCGACCGGCCGCGGTGCCCACGAGCCCACCGTGGTCGACACTCCGGGCGCGACGACCGTCAGCCTTCGCCAGCTCGGCGCCAACCGCAATCTCGTGCTGATCGACGGGCGCCGGCCGACGCCCGTCAACGGCACCGGTGTGGTTGACATCAACTCGGTGCCCTCGGCGGCGATCGAGCGGGTTGAGATCATCACCGGCGGAGCGTCCTCCACCTATGGCGCAGACGCAGTCGGGGGGGTGGTCAACTTCATCCTCAAGGATAACTTCCAGGGCTTTACCCTAGACGGCCAGTACGGCCTCTCCGAGCGCGGCGACGGGGACGAGTATCGCGTGTCGGGCCTGTTCGGCGCGAGCACCGACGACGGCCGAGGCAATGTGATACTTGGGCTGGAGCGCTACGATCGCCAGCAGATCCGGCAGTTCGACCGACCGTGGTTTCGCGATCTCTATGCGAGCCCGGATACGCTCGGAAACACGATCTTTGGCTTCGA
>DATGQR010000439.1:0-14461 GCA_035304105.1 Thermomicrobiales bacterium
CGAGGGCAGCAGATAGCTGATGTTGCCGAAGTCGGTCGAGTACATGCCACGACCCTCGGGGCGTGGGTAGATCTCCAGGCCGACCTCTTTCATGTTCTCCAGGTAGCGCTTGCCGGTGACGTAGCTCGGGCGCATGTCGTAGCAGGTATCGTGCACGGTGATCTTCAGTTCGGCGCCGGTCATCAGGGCGGCGCCCTCGGCGATCTTGTTGAACTTGTCCAGCAACTCCTCCAGGTAGTCGCGCGAGGCGGCCCGGACGTAGAACTTGCCGGCGGCGTACTTGGGCACGACGTTGGCCGCGTCGCCGCCGTGGGTGATGATGCCGTGGATGCGCGACTCCATGTGCACGTGCTGACGCATGGCGTCGAGGCCGGTGAAGAGCTTGATCATGGCGTTGAGGGCGTTGACGCCGTTGTAGGGGTCGGCGGCGGCGTGGGCCGGCTTGCCGAAGTACTCGACATCCAGGTGGGCGACGGCGAGGTTGGTCCCCTCGGGCCAGCGGGTCGGGGCGCCGGTGCGGTCGCCGGCGTGGTGGACCATCAGCGCGGCGTCGACATCGTCGAAGATGCCGGCCTCGGCCAGCTTGACCTTGCCCGCGCCACCCTCCTCGGCCGGGGTGCCGATCACCTCGAAGATGCCGTTGATCTCGTCCATGACCGCGCTCATGCCGATCGCCGCTGCCAGGCCGGAGCCGGCGATCAGGTTGTGGCCGCAGCCGTGGCCGATGCCTTCCAGCGCGTCGTACTCGGCCAGCACGGCGACGGTCGGGCCGGGCCGTCCGCTGCGCAGGGTGGCGCGGAAGGCCGTCTCCAGCCCGCAATAGGGCTTCTCGACTTCGAAGCCGACCTCGACCAGGTGGTCGGCCAGGAGCTGCGAGGCCATGCGCTCCTCGTAGCCGATCTCCGGGTTCTGGCGGATCGTCTCGGCGACCTCGACGATGTGGTCGCGCTCGTTCTGGATGGCCGTCTTGATGCGGTTGCGCAGCGCCGCTTTGTCGACCGTCGTGCCGAACGTCATGTTCACCCTCCTCGTGGCGTGCCGCGCTGCCCTGGCGGGCTCGCGGCCGATGCTATCCCAACGTATCCCAGTACTGCTTGTAGTGCTCGATCGCCGCGTCGATCGCGGTGCGCGCCGAGGGGCCCACCTCCGAATGGTGCGGCTGGGCGACGATGCGCTCGTAGGGCAGCGGCTCCGGCAGCTCCGCGTGGCTGCCGGCCAGTGTCTCGATGATCGCCAGCGTCGCGTAGGGGCCGTAGGTCTCCGAGTAGCCGCCCTCTTGCAGGATCACCAGCTTGCCCAGGGCGTGGCGCTCAGCGCGGTTGATCATCAGCGAGGTCATGCGCCGGTAGGCCTCGGTGGTCAGGCACATGCGGCCGAGCTGATCCATGATACTGGCGTCCTGCCCGGCCGAGACGAGGATCAGGTCCGGCTCGTAGGCGTCGATGACCGGCAGGATCAGCTCGTCGAACAGGGCCAGGTAGGCTGCGTCGCCCGAGCCGGCCGGCAGCGGGATGTTGACGGTGAAGCCCTTGCCGTCGCCCTCGCCGTCCTGCTCCAGGAGCCCGCTGTCGGACGGGTAGAGGCGGTCCTGGTGGATCGAGAAGAAGAGCACCCCGCGGTCGTTGTAGAAGGCTTGCTGGGTGCCGTTGCCGTTGTGGACGTCCCAGTCGACGATCACGATGCGCTCCGCGCCGAAGACCTCGCGCGCGTGCAGCGCCGCCAGGACCACGTTGTTGAAGACGCAGAAGCCCATGCCCAGGTTGGCGACGGCGTGGTGGCCCGGCGGGCGGATCAGCGCGAAGGCGCGCCGCACCTCATCGGTGTAGACTGCCTCGACAGCCGTCAGCGCGCCGCCGGCCGCCAGGCGGGCGACCTCGAACGAGCCGGCATTGACCGGCGCGCCCTGCCCGGCATCGCCGCCGCCCTCGATGCAGAGCCGCTCGACGCGCGCCACGTAGCCGGGCGTGTGGAAACGCTCGATCTCCTCCAGGCTGGCCATGCGCGGTGGCAGCAGCTTCAGGTAGGCGGAGATGCCGCTCAGGTCGATCAGTTGCTTGGTGCGCTGGACCAGGCGATGGTTCGACCAGTGCAGCTCTGGCTCGACCCACGGGTAGGCTTCTCCGTTCGGCAGCACCTTGAGACCTGGATTGTGCTGCAGGTAGCGCTCGTCGAAGACCAACCCGGTACGGATCGTCGCTTCTTCGGCCATAGACCATCCTCTCCCCTGACATTGACGGGGCATTCTAGCGCGGCCCGCTAATGGGTAGTGGCAGCCTGGAAGTCCCGTTTTCGGTGCTGGGGCCGAGCTGTGACAATGAGGAACAATTGAACCGCTTCTTTCACGCTGTTATGCTATTCGCAGTGTACGTACGCTCGACGAGCGTAATCGACTGCAACCGCTGTTGCGTACCCGCATTGGAGCGGACATCGGGCCAGGGTACGCACCCGGGAAGCGAGGATGGGCTTGAACCAGATGGATTCGGGACGCAAGCCGGAGAAGCGGGGCAAGGGCCGCGACCCGCGTGACGGAGCGACGACCTATCTGCCGTACGTGCCGTCGTTCGGTTGGCGGCCGGGACAGGCGGACTTCCCGGTCACCCAGATCGCAGCGTCCGACGTGCCCCACGCGCGGCTCTATCGTGGCGGCACGACGACGCAGGACGCCGACCTCTTCCCGCATGTCGAGGTGCTCTCAGCGCCGCGACCGGGCCGGGTAACGCCGATGCGCGTACTGGCGGCTCTGGTGCTGGTCGGCGCGGCCGCAGCCGCGGCGGTGATGGTCTACCAGGGATCGGGCATTCCCGAGGAACAGGCGAACGGCGTGCCGACGGCGACCACGCCGGCGGTAGCCGGGTCCGAGCAGGCGGTGGACGACGACCCCACGCCGCGGCGCCCGCAGCCGGGCTTTGGCGGTGCGCTGCCGAGCGTCGAGGAGAGTGTGTCGGAGACCGAGCCCGAGCCCAGCGCGACGCCGACCGACGCCGACCCGACGCCCTCGCCGCCCAGCTCGTCGTCGGTCCTGCCGGGCCGCGGCGTGGTGACGGTGAGCGCCCGCGAGACCGACACGACGCTGACGATCGCCGAGAAATTCGACGTCTCGGTGGCCAGCCTGATCTGGTCCAACGACATCGTCGACCCGACCGATCTCTTCGCGGCCGGCGATCAGGTGCGCGTGCCGCGCAGGGATGGCGTGGTCCACGAGATCGAGCGCGGTGACACGCTGGAGAGCATCGCCGAGCGCTATGGCGTCGAGCCGGACGACATCACCGGCTACGTGCCCAACGCGGTCCAGAGCGACGACGACCTGGTGCCGGGCGAGCTGCTGCTGGTCCCGGACGGCCGGGTGCTCGACCGCGGTCGGATCGACGAGTACGATGTGCAGCCGGGCGACACGCTGACGCAGATCGCCGAGTACTACGGGCTGCAGCCGCAGACGCTGGTCTGGGCCAACGAGCTGCCGCACCCGTCGCTGATCCATGCCTTCCAGAAGCTGATCATCCCGCCGGGCGACGGCGCGCTGGTCTACGCCGCCGAGGGCGACACCGTGGCGGCGATCGCCGAGCGATTCCGCGTGCCGGTCGAGGACATCATCGACTACGAGTTCAACGGACTGGACGGCGATGCCCTGCTCCAGGCCGGCCAGCCGGTGATGGTGCCCGGTGACTTCCTGCCGCCGCTCCCCGAGAATGGGCCGCAGCCGGCCTTCGAGGCGGGCCAGGATGTCGAGGGGCCCTCGACAGGCACGTTCATCTGGCCAACTGAAGGCTGGGTGTCGCAGGAGTTCCACACCGGCCATCTGGCGGTTGACATCGCCAACGAGGCCTGGACGCCGGTCAACGCGATGGATGGCGGCGTGGTGATCTTCGCGGGCTGGAGCGACTACGGGCTCGGCTACGCCGTCGGCATCGACCACGGCAACGGCTTCCAGACCTGGTACGGCCACTTCGCGGCACAGCCCTACGTCGAAGTCGGCCAGATCATCTGGCAGGGCGGCTATCTGGGGCCGATGGGCTCGACCGGCCGCTCGACCGGACCGCACCTGCACCTGGTCGTGATGAAAGACGGCGTCTACGTCAATCCACTCGATTATCTCGAGTAGGGGGTAGGGGAAGGGCGTGGAGCCGGGCCACGGGGAGGTCGCCAGCCTCCTCGCGGCCCGGTTCCCGTTTTCCTGGGGCATCCCCTGTCGTGTGCTAGAATCGAGGGCTGTTGAGCCGGAGAGGGAGACGGCCTGTCAGCCGTTCGAAGTGCCCAGAACACTGGCTCCCGATCCCGCGCCAGCTGAGGTGATGACGACTGATGATGCGGCCGCTCAATGCATTCTTCGGCCTATTCAGCCGCGATCTGGGCATCGACCTGGGGACTGCCAATACCCTTGTCTACGTCCGCGGTAAGGGCATTGTCATCTCCGAGCCGTCGGTGGTCGCGGTCGACCAGCGCACCCGCCGGGTGGTCGCGGTCGGCGCCGAGGCCAAGGCGATGGTCGGCAAGACGCCGGAGACCATCGTCGCCGTCCGACCGCTGAAGGACGGGGTCATCGCCGACTTCGACACCGTCGAAGTCATGCTCCATTACTTCATTCGCAAGGTCCACATGCAACGCCTGATCTCGCCGCACCCGCGGGTAGTCGTCGGGATCCCCTCGGGCGTCACCGAGGTCGAGAAGCGCGCTGCCAAGGACGCGGCGCTCTCGGCCGGCGCGCGCGAGGCGTACGCCATCGAAGAACCGATGGCGGCCGCGATCGGCGCGGGGCTGCCGATCAACGAGCCGGTCGGCAGCATGATCGTCGACATCGGCGGCGGCACGACCGAGGTGGCCGTCATCTCGCTCGGCGACAACGTCGTCAATCACTCGATCCGCATCGCTGGCGACGAGATCGACGAGGCCATGGTCCAGTACGCGCGCCGCGACCACAACCTGGTGATTGGCGAGCGCACGGCCGAGAACGCCAAGATCGCGGCCGGTTCGGCCTACCCGCTGGAGGAAGAGCGGCGCGTCGTCCTGCGCGGCCGCGACCTGCTGACCGGCCTGCCCAAGGCGGTCGAGGTCAGTAGCGTCGAGATCCGCGACGCGATCAGCGGCCCGGTCCGGGCGATCGTCGACCTGGTGCGTAGCTGCGTCGAGGAGACGCCGCCCGAGCTGGTGGCCGACATCATGGAGTACGGCATTATCCTGGCCGGCGGCGGGGCGCTGCTCCAGGGGCTGGACCGGCGCCTGCAGTCCGAGCTTCGCATGCCAGTCTACCTGGCCGATGATCCGCTGACCTGTGTCGCGCGCGGCACCGGCCGGGTCGCCGAGGCGTTGCACCTTTACCGCCGCGCGTTGCAGAGCGGCCAGGACCTCCGTAGGGCAAGTTAGACTCCCATGCAGCGCATCCAGCCCATCCAGCGCGCCCGGCAGGTAGTTCTCCTCTTGGGCAGCCTGGTCATGTTGAGCCTTTTCTTGATGGTCCTCGATAGCCGCGACATGCTCGATCCGGTCAAGGGCGTGGCCGGCCAGATCATTTCTCCGGTGTCCGGCGCGCTCACCGAGGCCGGCGCCAGCATCAACATCGGCGGCGAGCGTGTCAGCGACAGCGAGCTGGCCCGCGAGCTGGAGGCCGTCCGTGAGGAGCGCGACCGCCTGTTCGCCGAGAACGCCATGTTGCGCGAGCAGGTAGCCGAGATCGACCAGCTGCGCGCCCAACTGGGCTTCCAGCAGTCGCACCCCGAGCTGAGCTCGGTCACCGCCAAGGTGATCGGCCGCGACCCCGAGGGGACCGAGAAGTTCATCCTGATCGACCGCGGCTCGGCCGATGGCGTGCGGGTCGGGATGGCGGTCGTCAGCCCTGATTTCCTCGTCGGCGAGGTCGTTGAGGTCGACGCCAACCGCTCCAAGGTGCTGCTGGTGATCGACGCCGCGTTCCAGACCGGCGCGCGCCTCCAGGTTTCACGCGGCACCGGCATCGTCTACGGCCAGTGGCAGACCGGCGGGCGCGCCGAGATGCGCCATATCCCGATCGAGACCGAGGTCAACCCCGACGAGGTCATCGTCACCAGCGGCGCGTCGTTGCTGATCCCTGAGGGGCTGGTGATCGGCCGGATCCTCGAGATCCACCGTGACGAGCTGGGCAGCGAGATCACGCTCTCGGTCTTGCCACTGGTTGACTTCGACGACCTCGAAGCGGTGACGGTCGTCACCGGTGTCCGGGAGCAGGAGTAGGTGAGCCCGTTCGGCGGCGCCCGGGCGACGGCGGCCTTCGCGGCCGGGCGCGTGCTGGGCACGGCGATCCGGCTGACCGGGCGCAGTGGCGGCACTGCCTTCCCCGGCATGGTCGCGACGAAGATCGCGCCGGATCTGCTCGACCGCCTGGCCGCTCGCCTGCCGCGGGGCGTGATCGTCGTGGCCGGCACCAACGGCAAGACGACGACCTCGCGCATGATCAGCGACATCTTGAGCCGTCACGGCCTCGATGTGGCCCACAACCGCTCCGGCTCCAACCTGGTGCGCGGCATCACTGGCGCGCTGGTCGAGCAGATGCCCCTGATCGGCAAGGGCCCGGACGTCGGCGTGGTCGAGACCGACGAGAACGCCTTCCCCGACGTCGTCAGCCGCGTCCGTCCGCGCGTCGTCCTGCTGCTCAACCTCTTCCGCGACCAGCTCGACCGCTACGGGGAGCTGGAGGCCATCTCCTCGCTCTGGGAGCCGGTCGTCGCCGGATTGGGACCGGAGACGACCCTCTGCGTCAACGTCGACGACCCGCGCCTGGCCCAGCTGGCGTCGATGACGGGAGCCCGGGTGATCGCATTCGGGATGGCGACCGAAGGCAATTCCCTACCCGAGATGCCGCATGCTGCCGACGCCGCCTACTGCCCGGTCTGCGAGTCGCGCTTCGAGTATCAGGAGATCTACCTCGCCCACCTCGGCTCGTGGGCCTGCCCGGTCTGCGAGACCAGCCGGCCGCCGCTGGACCTGGCGGTCACGCGGGTCGAGCCGCACGGCTTCGAGCGCCAGTCGCTGACGCTCTGCGACCGGGAAGCGGGCGCTTCGCTGCAGGTCGATCTCAGCCTGCCGGGGCTCTACAACGCCTACAACACGCTGGCGGCCGCGGCCGTGGCCCGGGCGCTCGACGTGCCCCCCGAGGCGCTGGCCGGCGCGCTGTCCGCTTTCCAGCCGGCTTTCGGTAGGCTGGAGCGGGTCGCGATGGACGGCCTTGAGCTGATCCTGACCCTGGCCAAGAACCCGACCGGCTTCAACGAGGTGCTGCGGATGCTCGTCTCGACCGGCTTCGACGGCACGGTACTGATCGGCATCAACGACCTGCATGCCGACGGCCGCGATGTGTCCTGGCTGTGGGACGTTGATTTCGAGATGCTGGCCGAGCTGGGCTTGCCGGTCATCGCCGCCGGTATCCGGGGCCACGACCTAGCCCTCCGGATGAAGTACGCCGGGCTGGACGGGGATCTGCTGGATGCCAGCGTGGCCGGGCGGCCCTGGAACGAAGTCGTCGACCACCTGCTAGCCCGCGCGCACCCCAACCGGCGCGTCTTCATTCTGTTGACCTATACCGCGATGCTCCAGCTG
The DNA here is from genome assembly GCA_035304105.1 of Thermomicrobiales bacterium. Taxonomy (GTDB): domain Bacteria; phylum Chloroflexota; class Chloroflexia; order Thermomicrobiales; family CFX8; genus JAUIIK01. Next base: position 7,564 of record DATGQR010000439.1, read on the forward strand.
CGCCGCGAGCTTGCCGGGCGCGGCGTCGTCGAGCAGTTCTGGGAACAGTAGCCGGGAGCATGACTATGGAGATCCGCATCGGCTGGCTCTACGGCCACGAGATGAACATCTACGGCGATCGGGGCAACGTCCTCGCCCTGCTCAACCGGGCCCGGGGGCGCGGCGTCGACGCGACGGTCGAGGTCGTCGGCATCGGCGAGCCGCTGGATGTCGAGCGCTACGACATCTTCTTCTGGGGCGGCGGGCAGGATCGCGAGCAGATCGCCGTCTCAGCCGATCTGGTCGGTGAGAAGGGCGCGGAGTTGCGGCGGGCGATTGAGGATGGCGCGCCCACGCTGGCGATCTGCGGCGGCTACCAGCTGCTCGGCCGCGGCTACAAGCCCTTTGAGGGCGCCCTGCTGCCGGGCATCGAGGCGCTCGACATCCACAGCGAGGCGGGGCCGACGCGCTTCATCGGCAACGTGGTGGTCGACAGCGACGAGTTCGGCGAGCTGGTGGGCTTCGAGAACCACTCGGGCCTGACATTCCTGGGGCCAGGCGCCCGGCCGCTGGGCAAGGTGCGCGTCGGTCATGGCAACAACGGGCGGGACGGCCTGGAGGGCGCGCGCTACCGCAACGCCATCGGCTGCTACATGCACGGCGCGCTGCTCCCCAAGAACCCGCATCTGACCGACTGGCTGCTGGCGACGGCGCTGGAGCGCAAGGGCGCTGGCCCGCTCCCGCCGCTCGACGACGCGCTGGAATCCACGGCGCACCGCTACGCCGTGCAACGCGCCACTCGCCTCGGGCAGTGAGGCCCGGACCCAACGGGGGGAGCCCCGGATGAACATTCCACTCGCGCGCCGCGTCGCATTCGTCTCCGACATCCACGGTAACCTGCCCGCCTTCGAGGCAGTCCTGACAAAGCTCGACGAGCTTGGTCCGTTCGACGCCGTTGTCAGCGGTGGGGATCTCGCGACCGGCGGCGCTTTCCCGTCGGAGTGCGTGGCGCGAACTCGCTCGCTGCCCTGGGCGCATCTGCGCGGTAACGGTGATGAGATCCTGGTATGGATCGCTACGGACGGGCGCGTGCCGCTGCGAGACTTTCCCGAGGACGCGGATCCGGAGATGTGGCGCGGTCCGGGCAGTCTCTGGGCGGCCGGCCGGCTTGCTGTGGAGGACGTGGAGTTTCTCGCCGGCCTGCCGCTCGACTGGAAGTGCCTGGGGCCGAGCGGACAGTCACTAAAATTCGTCCATGCCACGCCCTGGAGCACTCACCCGATTGTCTGGGAGGACGCCAGCGAGGCCGAGAAGCGCGAGCTTGTCGAGCGCGGCGGGACCGACGCGCTGGTTTACGGACACATCCATTACCCCTATGTTCAGGAGATCGGCGGCAAGCTGCTGGCCTGCGCTGGCTCGGTCGGAGCGCCGTTCGACGGCGACCCGCGCGCTTGCTTTGCGATCGCGGCCGACGAGGGCGACGGCTGGAGCATCGAGCATGTGCGCGTTGATTACGATCTTGATGCCTATGCCCGGGCTATCCTGGAATCCGGGATGCCCAATCCGGAGCAGGCCATCGAGGAGTTGCGGGCGGCACGTCTGCCGGCGGAAGTGAGGGCCGCGCTGCGGGGCAATGACGCGCGAACGAACACGGAGGTGTAGTCCATGAGCCTGCCAGCAATGCGGATTGCATTTGTCTCGGACATCCACGGCAACCTGCCGGCCCTGGAGGCGGTCGTGCGAGAACTTGAGGAGCGCGGCCCGTTCGACGCGATCATCGGCGGCGGTGATTACGCCTTCAACGGGCTCTATCCCGGCGAGTGCGTCCAGCGGGTGCGGGCGCTTGGCTGGCAGTGCGTACGCGGCAACACCGACGAGTGGCTCGTCCAGGCGGCTACCGGCGGGGCCATCCCGGTTCAGAATTGCCCGCCGGAGCAGATGCACCGCGGGGACATGGCCGCCCGTGACGAGTGGGCCGCGGCGCGGCTGAGCGAGGATCTGGTCGCCTGGCTGGCCGAGCTGCCGCTGGAGTGGTCAACCGTCGGCCCGAGCGGGAAGTCGCTGAAGTTCGTGCACGCCACGCCCTGGAGCGCGCACCCCGCCATCCGCGCGGACGCGAGCATCGAGGAGAAGCGCGAGATGATCGAGCGGGGCGGCGCCGACACGCTGCTCTACGGCCACATCCATTACGCCTACATCCAGCCGGTCGGCGAGGCGACGCTGGCCTGCGTGGGCGCGGTGGGGTTGCCCTTTGACGGCGACCCGCGCGCCTGCTTCGCCATCGCCACCGACGGCGGCGATGGCTGGGAGATCGAGCACGTGCGCGTCAACTACGACAACGAGGCCTACGCTCGCGAGCTAGAAGCCTCCGACATGCCCGGCGCGCCTGGCGTCGCCAAGACCGTCCGCACCGGGAGCCAATAGCCGTGCAATCTCGTATGGTTGGAGCTTGTCTCCACCCGCGCCGTAGGCGCTTTCGATGGCCGGCTGGCTTAGCAACGGAGTTGCCCTGCGACGACACGTCTTCGCACGCGGGCGACTTCGTCGTGGGTGGAGACAAGCTCCACCCGCACGGGCGCTGGGCCGGCCATTTGCCTGCGACATTGCGGGGGGTGGCGCGGTGAATCGGTTGCTGTTCGCGCTGCTGCTGATGACCTCAGCGCTGTTGCAGGCGACGTTCCTGCCGGCGGCGGACGTCGTGCCGCTGGTGCCGAACATCGCGCTGGTGCTCCTGCTGGTCTGGAGCTCGACCCATAGCGTCGAGGAAGGCCTGCTCTGGGCCTTCATGCTAGGCCTCTGGCTGGATATGCTGACGCTCGACCCGCTCGGAATTCACGCGTTACCATTGATGCTCGTCGCGCTTGGCGGATGGGCAGTGCGTGACCGTTTCTTCCGCTCCGGCGCGATTCTGCCGATCGCCGCGGTCATCCTGGTCACGATCGCGGCCGGAACGCTGATGCTCGTGCTCGATCTTCTGCGTGGCGAGCGCGTGATGTTTCTGGCCCAGATGCGCTTATTACTGCTGATGGCGTTCTTGAATGCGCTGGTCGTGCCAATCGTCTATTTCGTCGTGCTGGTGATCGAACGGGTGACGCCGAGCCGTGTTTCGTAGGAAGAAGACCCTGCAGCTGCCGCCCGAGCCGGGCAAGCGCAAGGACGAAGCTCCCAGCCGCGAGGACGAGCGCCTGATCTCGCGCCGCCTGCTCCTGGTGCGCGGGGCGATGGGTCTGGGCTTCGCGGCGCTCGCCGGCAAGCTGTGGCAGATGCAGATCGCCCGCGGCAGCGAGTTCGAAGACGTCGTCAGCGGCAACATCCTGCGCTTCGAGCGGCTCAAAGCCACCCGCGGCCGGATCCTCGACCGCGCCGGCCGGGCGCTGGCCGAGAACCGGCCCATCTGGACGGTGCGCATCGTCCCAGAGCGGCTGCCCGACGATGAGGCCAAGCGCGCCGAGATCCTCAAGGTGATCGAGGAGACGCTGCAGCTCGGCTACGCCGTTGTGCTGGATCGCCGCCAGATGCCGCTGGGCACCGAGGCGGCCATCGTCGACGCGCTCGTCAAGCGCGTCGATGGGCTAAATGAGGACGTCATCATGACGCGCCTCTCCATCCCCGGCACGCAGATGGTCCAGATCCGCGACGGCATGACCAAAGAAGAGGCCGAGACGTTCGTCGCTGAGCGCGACGACATCCCCGGCCTGCGCGCGCTGACCCTGCTGGAGTTTCAGCTCGCCACGCACGTCTCCGACGACATCCCGATGGTCGTCAAGCGCGACGTCGACCGCGAGGTCGCCCTGCGGCTGGCGGCCAACGCCCTGCACCTGCCGGGCGTGCAGGTGGATGACGACGACCTGGTGCGCAAGTATTCGGGCAGCAGGACCTTCTCGCACATCCTCGGCTACGTCGGCCCGATCACCGAGGAGGAATACCAGGCGACGACGACCGTCAGCGGCACGCCAGTCTATGAGCGCGACGACGTCGTCGGCCGCGGCGGCGTCGAGGAGGCTTTGGAGCAGGAGCTGCGCGGCACCAAGGGCGGCCGCTGGGTGCAGGTCGATTCGGCCGGCGTCGAGCGCTTCGAGCTGCTGGAGCGCCGCCGCGAGCCGATCCCCGGGCTGAGCGTGCAGCTGACGATCGACGCCGATTTCCAGCAGAAGATCACCGATGCCCTGCAGGAGGGTATCGAGTACGCTGACAAGAAGGCGCGCGAGGAGGGCCGCGAGCCGGTCAAGGCCGGCGTGGCGATCGCCATGGACCCCCGCAACGGCGAGATCCTGGGCATGGCCTCACTGCCGACCTTCGACAACCAGCGCTTCATCGACGGCATGACCGACGAGGAGTTCGAGGCGTTGATCAACGACCCGGACAACCCGCTGCTCAACCGCGCCATCTCCGGCACCTACGCGCCCGGCTCGGTCTTCAAGCCGCTGCTGGCCTGTATCGGCCTGGAAGAGGGCGTGATCAACACCGAGACGAGCTTCGAGTGCAAGGGCCGCCTGACCGTGCCCTGGTCGTGGGACGAGACTCAAGGTAACGACTACGTCTGCTGGGTCGGCGAGCCGGGCCACGGGTTGGTCAACATTTACTCGGCGATCGCCGATTCCTGCGACGTCTACTTCTACAACGTCGGCGCGCCGCACGACCGGCCGGACGAGGATGAGTTCCCCAACGCCGACTACCTGCACTACTACAACCCCGGCGACCCCGAGCGGCACTATTTCAACGGCCTGGGAATCGACCGCATCGCCCAGGGCCTGCGCGAGCGCTTCCACCTGGGCGCGCCGACCGGCATCGAGTTGGCCGGCGAGGCCGAGGGGCTGGTCCCGACGCCGGACTGGCTGCGCAAGACATTCGAGGGCGAGTTCTGGTCAGTCGGCGACACGATCAACGTCTCGATCGGCCAGGGGCACCTGCTGATGACGCCGATCCAGATGCTCAACGCCACCGCTGCGATCGCCAACGGTGGCACCCTCTGGCGCCCCCGGCTGGTCAAGTCACTGGTGCGTGAGGACGGGCGGATCGTCCGCGAGTATGGACCGCAGGAGCTGCGCAAGCTGGGCATCAAGCCGGAACACATCGAGACCGTCCGGCTGGGCATGCGCCGCACGATTACCAATGGCACCGGGCAGGCGCCGATCACCTTCTCCGACCCGCCGATCGCTGGCAAGACCGGCACGGCCGAGTTCGGCGTGGCCGTCGATGGCCGCTACGCCACCTCGCACGCCTGGTTCACGGCCTTCGGCCCATACGAGAACCCGGAGATCGCTGTCGCTGTGCTGATCGTGAGCGGCGACGCCGGCTCCCTGTACGCTGGCCCGGTGATCGACAAAATCCTGCGCGCCTACTTCAATATCGATTGATGACGCAGTCTATGAGCGAGTTCTCCCCGCCCGGCCCAATCCACCACATAGGCATCGTCACCGATGACCTCGACGCGGCCGTCGCCACCTATCGCGCGCTCGGCTTCGCGCCGGGCGAGCCGGTGCGCGTAGAGTCCCAGAACGTCGACATCGTCCCGATCCGGGCTGGCGAGAGCTGGATCGAGTTGCTGGCCCCGCTCGACCACGACAGCGGCATCGGCCGCTTCCTGGCCTCGCGCGGCCCCGGCTTCCACCACGTGGCCTACCTGGTCGACGATCTGGCCGCGACGCTGGCTACCCTTGCCGAGCGCGGCGTCGAATTGATTGACCACGACCCGCGCGTTGGCTTCCACGACTGGCGCGTCGCCTTCATCCACCCCCGCGCCTGCGGCGGAGTTCTCACCGAGCTGGTCGAGCGCTCAAGCGTCGAGTAGGGCCGGAGCGCTAATTCCTCGAATATGCCGCGTTCTGTGTCCTGGGGCTGGACCGGGACGACTGGGAGATGTGCTGCGGGGAAGATTAGCCTGCGCGTAGCGAATGTCATTCGAGCGCAAGCCGTGCCCGGGGACGGCGCGCCGCTACGAGGACGGGGTCGACCGTGGAGCCACGCTTCTGCGCGCAGACGATCGAACCGGACGCCAACCGGCGACCGCACAACTTGCCGCGCACATCGCGTCATCACCACGCCCTCGAGCTCTTCGCGCCGCTGGCGCGCGACTACGACCGCTGGTCGAACTGGCTGAGCCTGGGGCAGGACCCGCTCTGGCGGCGGGCGCTGGTCGCGGGCATGGAGCTTCCCGACGGCGGGCTGGTGGCCGACGTCGCCAGCGGCACCGGGGCGGTCGCCATGCTACTGCGCGAGCGAGGTTGCCGCGTCGTGGCGATTGACCAGTCGCCGGAGATGCTCGCGCACGCCGCTGGCCGGGGTTTCGACGTGGTCGTCTCGCGGGCCGAGCAATTGCCGTTCAGTGATGCCACCTTTGACGGCCTGACGTTCACATACCTGCTGCGCTACGTCGATGACCCGCTCGCCTGCATGCGCGAGCTGGCGCGCGTCCTCAAGCCCGGCGCGATGATTGGCATGGTCGAGTTCGGCGCGCCGCGTGGCGTCTGGCGGCCCCTCTGGCTGGCCTACACCCGCCTGGTCCTGCCAGGCGTTGGCCGGCTGATCTCGCCCGGCTGGCACGCAGCCGGCCGCTTCCTCGGCCCGAGCATCACCGCCTTTCACCGGCGCTACCCCGGCGATGAGCTGGTTGAGCTGTGGGAGTCGGCCGGGTTCGAGGACGTGCGCTGGCGCGAGATGTCGCTTGGTGGCGGCCTGGTGATGTGGGGGCGCAGGCGATGAGGCTGACCAGACAGCCCGCCTTCTACGCCCGCACCGGCTCGCTCGCCGGAGACCTGCTGACGCTCTTGCACCTGCCCTACACCGCCTGGCACCTCTCCTACGTCGTCCTGGGCGCGGCGGTCGCCAGCGAGGTCGACTGGTTGCGGCTGGTTGGGACGCTACTGGCCTTCTTTGGCGGCACCGGCATTGCCGCCCACGCCCTCGACGAGCTCAATGG
>DATGQR010000440.1:0-6362 GCA_035304105.1 Thermomicrobiales bacterium
GCGAACGTGCCGATCATCGTCGCGATCAACAAGATGGACCTGCCGACCGCCAATCCGAATTACGTCAAGCAGCAACTCGCTGAGATCGACGTGATTCCCGAGGAGTACGGCGGCGACGTGCCGGTGGTCGAGGTTTCGGCCAAGGCCAACCTGGGCATCGACGAACTGCTGGAGATGATCCTGCTGGTCGCCGACATCCAGGAGTTGAAGGCCGACCCCAGCCGCCCGGCCATCGGTGTCATCATCGAGGCCGAACTCGAGCGCTCGCGCGGCGCGGCCGCGACTGTGCTGGTCCAGGCCGGGACGCTGCGCGTGCGAGACATCGCCGTGGCGGGCGCGACCTACGGGCGCATCCGGGCGATGATCGACGACCGCGGTAAGGAAGTGACCGAAGCCGGCCCCTCGACGCCGGTCAAGGTCTTCGGCCTCATGGACCTGCCGGAAGCCGGCGACGTCTTCGAAGTCGTCGACGACGAGCGCACGGCCCGCGAAATGGCCGAGCAGCGCGCGCAGCAGCGGCAGGAAACGATGGGCCAGACGCGCCTCAACCTGGACGACTTCTACACGCAGCTGCAGGAGGGCGGCTCCAAGGAGCTGCCAATCGTCGCCAAGGCCGAGAGCACCGGCTCCCTGGGCGCCGTCACCAGCAGCCTGACGAAGATCGCCGAGGAATTCGACGAGGTCGCGCTGACCATCGTCCACACCGGCACCGGCGCGATCACCGAGTCGGACGTCAACCTGGCGGTTGCCTCTGGCGCGATCATCATCGGCTTCAACGTGCGGCCCGACGCGGCCGGCTCGCGGCTGGCCGACGCCGAGAACATCGACGTGCGCTTCTACGACGTGATTTACCACCTCACCGAGGACATCACGGCGGCGATGAAGGGCATGCTCGAGCCGGAGCGGCGCGAGGTCACCGACGGCTTCGCCGAGGTACGCGAGATCTTCCGCCTGCCCAACCGCGTCACCGTCGCCGGCTGCTACGTCACCGATGGGCGCATCCAGCGCAATGCGCGCGCCCGCGTGCTGCGCAACGGCGCGGTGATCGCCGACTCGACGATCGCGACGCTCAAGCGCTTCAAGGACGACGTCCGCGAAGTGAACCAGGGCTACGAATGTGGCCTGACGCTCGATACCTTCAATGAGTTCGAAGTCGGGGACCTCATCGAGGTCTATCACATTGAGGAAATCAGCCGGAGCTAATGAGCGCACGACGCCGCGAGCAAGTCGGTTCGATCCTGCGAGAAGAGTTGAGCGGGATCCTTCAACGCGAGATGAAGGATCCCCGCCTCGGCTTCGTCAGCATCTTGCGGGTTGACATCACGCCCGACATGAGCTTCGCGCGGGTCTACGTGAGCGTGTACGGCAGCCAGGAGGAGCAGCAGAAGACGATGGAGGCGCTGGAGCACGCCAGCGGATTCATCCGCCGACAACTGGCGCCGCGCCTGACGCTGCGCACGATTCCGCGGCTGCGCTTCATTCTCGACCGCTCGATGGAACACGCCGAGAATATCTCGCGCATCCTCGCGGAGATCGAAGACGAAGAAAAATCCTGACAGGCCGGCGCACGAGCGCGGCCGGGAGGTTACACATACCATGGCGCATGAGTCGTTCGATGACATCGCGGATCTGGCGCGCGAGCTGCGCGCCGCGATCCTGTCCGCGCGCAAGCCGGTGATCGTCACCCACGCGAGGGTGGACGCCGACGCCGTCGGATCGCTGGTCGCTACGGCGGCGCTCTGCCGGGCACTCGGCGTTGAGCCGACCGCGGCGCGCTGCGGAGATTTCCTCCTCCCGGCCAACCTCGACTTTCTCAACCCCGATGGCGAGCTGACCAGCGACTGCATCGACCCGATCGTCGACGCGGACATGGTCATCTTCGTCGACTGCGCCGACGCCAACCGCGCCGGCCAGGTCTCGGCCATCCTGGCCCAGCGCGAGCTGGAGTACCGCACGATCAACATCGACCACCACGTTACGAATACCCGCTTCGCCGACCTCAACATCGTGATCCCCGCGGCCGCCGCGACCTGCGAGATCCTGGTGGAGATCTTCGAGGAGCTCGAAATCCCGTTCGATCCGGACACGGCGACCGCGTTGCTGGCCGGCATCTACGGCGACACGTTGGGCCTCAAGACGCCCAGCACCCGGCCCCACACGATGCGCGCCTGCGCCGACCTCGTCGAAGCGCACGCGCATCTCGATCTGGTCGTCGACCGGCTGTTCCGCAAGAAGCCCTTCTCGACGGTCCACCTGTGGGGCGAGGCGCAGTCGCGCACCCAATGGCGCGGCCGCCTGGTTTGGACGTTGATCACCAACGAGATGCTCGAACGCGCCGGCGCCGAGTCGTCGCAGTCCGAGGGGCTGGTCAACTTCCTGGCCGGCGTCGAGGGCGCCTTCGCCGCCGCGCTGATCCAGGAATCCGAGGAAGGCTGGCGCGTCAGCCTGCGCTCGACCACCGAAGCAGTCGACGTCTCCAAGCTGGCCAGCCAGTACGGCGGCGGCGGTCACCCGCGCGCGGCCGGCCTGCGCCTCGAACCGGGAGAAGACGCGGTCGAGAACTTCCTGGCGCACATCGCCAGCGAGCTCGATAAACTGCCGGCCGACGCTGGCACGCGCCCGGCATATGCCTCGTCGCTCGTCGGCTAGCAACCTGCACGGCTTCCTGGCGGTCGACAAGCCGGCCGGCTGGACCTCGCATGACGTCGTCGCCCGAATCCGCCGACTGACCGGCGTGCGCCGCGTGGGCCACGCGGGCACGCTCGACCCCTTCGCCACCGGCGTACTCGTCGTCGGCGTTGGCAAGGCCACGCGCCTGATCCAGTACGTCCAGCAGACCGCCAAGCGTTATATCGCGACGGTCCGTCTCGGCCTGGAGACCGACACTCTCGACCCGGAAGGCGAGGTCGTCCACCGGCTAGAGGTCGAGCGCTGGCCGTCGCTGGCTGAAGTCGAGGGCGCGCTGGCCAGCTTCATCGGCGAAATCGAGCAGATTCCGCCAGCGCACTCGGCGATCCGCATCCAGGGCAAGCGCGCCTACGAGCGCGCCCGAGCCGGAGAGGCCGTCGACGTCCCGGCCCGCCGGGTCGTCATCCACGCCATCGACATCCTGCGCTACGAGCCACCCGAGCTGGAGATCGACGTGCGCTGCGGCAGCGGCACCTACCTGCGCTCGCTGGCCCGCGACATCGGCCGCGCGTTGGGAACCTATGGCTACTGCCACGCCCTGCGCCGCACCGAGGTCGGCAGCTTCACGCTCAACGCCTGCCGGACGCTCGACGAGCTAGCCGCGCTGCCGCTGCGCGAGCAGTGGTCTGAGATCGCTCTGCCGCCGGACCATGCGGTCGCTCATTTGCCTTCGATCGCCCTCACCGAAGCCCAGACGAGTGCGTGGTATCATGGCCAACTGATCCCGGAAATCCGGGAAGAACGGGGCGACGCAACGCTCGCGCGCGCGTATGCCGCGACCGGCGATTTCGCCGGCCTGGGCGAGATCGATCCGGCGGGGAGACTCAGGCCGGTGCTCGTCTTCACGAGGGATTGAGGAGAGCGGGAAGCAGTGAGCACGGCACCGGCCCATGTGATCGACCGGTTCGAGGCTGTCGGCAACGCGCCCTCAGTCGTCACGATCGGCAACTTTGACGGCGTCCACCGCGGCCACCAGTACCTGCTCAAACAGGTCGTCGAGCGTGCTCGGGAGCTCGGCGTTCGCTCGCTGGTGATCACCTTCGAGCCGCACCCCGTCTCGGTCCTGCGCCCCGACAACCCGCAAGCACGCATCGCCCTCCCGACCACCAAGGTTCGCAGGATCGCCGCGTGCGGGATCGACGACGTGGTCGTCATCCCCTTCGACCTCGAGTTCGCCTCGCTCGGTCCCCGGGAATTCCTGGACCTGCTGCGCGACCACGTCAGCCCGCGGGAAATCATCGTCGGCGAGGGCTTCCGGTTCGGCAATCGCCGCGCCGGGGACACCGACTACATCGAACAGTACGCCCGGGAGCACGGCTTCGGGGCGCGCATCATTGAGCGTAAGGCGGACCCGGATGGCGTCGTCAGCAGCTCGCGAATCCGAGCCGCGCTCAGGGCCGGCGACGTCACGCTGGCTGAGGAGCTGCTCGGCCGCCGCTTCCGACTCTCCGGCGTGGTCGAGCGCGGCTTCGCCCGCGGCCGCGAGCTGGGCTACCCGACTGCCAACCTGATGGTGGTCGGCGAGCTGATCGTACCCGCCGACGGCATCTACGCGGGTTATGTCCACATTGACGATTCCGACGCGCCGGCCCATCCCGCGCTGATCTACATCGGCACCACCCCGACCTTCGAGACGCGCGAGCGCACGGTCGAGGCGCACATCTTGGATTTCGACGCCGATCTCTACGCCCGCAATATTGAGATCGAGTTCGTCAAGTTCTTGCGGGGCGATGAAAAGTTCGATTCGGTCGAGGCGCTGCTCGACCAGATCCGGCAGGACGAAGCGCAGGCGCGCGAGATCTTCGCCCGCTGCACGCCGGAGCCCGATGAGGAAGGGACAACGTGAGCGAGGTACAGGCCACGCCGCAGATCATCACCGATGACGAGCGCATCGAGCGCCTGCTGAACTACGGGACGGTCACCGTCGAGGTCCGCGAGAGTCTGGTCCGCAAGCTCAAGTCCGGCCGCCAGCTGCGCGTCAAGATGGGCTTCGATCCCAGCGCGCCGGACATCCACATCGGCCACGCCGTCGGCATGCGCAAGCTGCGCGAGTTCCAGGACCTCGGCCACAAGGTCGTCATCATCGTGGGCGACTGGACGGCCCAGATCGGCGACCCCAGCGGGCGCTCCAGCCAGCGCCGGATGCTCTCGCCCGAGGAAGTGCGCGTCAACGCCCAGACCTACCTCGACCAGTTCTTCATGGTCGTCGATGACGACCCGCAGAAGATCGAAATCGCCTGGCAGTCCAGTTGGTTCGAGGACTTCAGTCTGGCGGATGTGCTGCACCTGACCAGCAAGTTCACTGTGGCCCAGATGCTGACACGCGAGGACTTCCGCACGCGCCTGGAAAACGAGACGCCGATCGGCATCGTCGAGTTCCTGTACCCGCTGCTGCAGGCCTATGACTCGGTGGCCGTCCGCGCCGACGTTGAGATGGGTGGCACCGACCAGACCTTCAACCTGCTGGTGGGCCGCGACATCCAGCGCGAGATGGGTCAGGAGCCGCAGGATATTCTGACCGTGCCGATCCTGGTCGGCCTCGACGGCGTCCAGAAGATGTCCAAGAGCCTCGGCAACTACGTCGGCCTGACCGACCCGCCGAACGAGATGTACGGCAAGCTCATGTCGATCCCCGACAGCATCCTCGACGACTATCTGCTGCTGGCCGCGGCCCTGCCCGATGATGAGATCGCGGCCCTGCGCGCGGGGCTCGCCGACGGCAGCGCCCACCCGCGTGACGTCAAGGACCGCATGGCGGCCAGCGTCGTGGCGCGCTACCACAGCCCCGAGGCCGCCGAGGCAGCGCGCGCCGAGTTCGAGCGCGTCTTCCGCGAGCGCCAGGTGCCCGAGGACATCCCCGAGTTCGACATCAGCTACCCGGCGACGGTCGTGGCGATGCTCCGCCGGGCCGGCTTCGCGGCCAGCAACAACGAAGCCCGGCGCCTGGTCCAGCAAGGCGGCGTGCGCATCGACGGCGAGCGCGTTTCCGATCCCGACGTCGAGTTGAGCTTCGACGGCCCGGTCGTCCTCCAGGCTGGCCGCCGCCGCTTCGCCCGCATGCTGCCCGCAAAGTAACCTCACACCACGCGGCGAATGAGCGTGTCGCAGTCCCGATGACATCATGTGGACAGAGACACGCTCCCTAATCGCTAATCCCTGCTCCCTCTTCCCTCCTCTTTGACACCCCATAGGGCGGAACAATATACTTGAGTGCTGACCTTTCGGGGTGTGGCGCAGTCTGGTAGCGCGCGGCGTTTGGGACGCTGAGGTCGGAGGTTCGAATCCTCTCACCCCGACTTCGAAACGTCAGCACCACACAACCTATTGCGGGGGTAACTCAGTTGGTAGAGTACCTGCCTTCCAAGCAGGCTGTCGCGGGTTCGAGTCCCGTCCCCCGCTCACTGCAAAGCCCGGCTCCGCATGGAGCCGGGCTTTTTCACGCGTCAACCAGCGCACAGCGATAGGCGATGTCACGACCCACCGATTCGCACCAAGGTTGTTCTCACGTCCAAGCCTCCTACGGGTGGAGACAAGCTCCACCTCCACGGTGATGTGCAGCCGCATCTCCAATGTGCGGTCGGGTGGATCGTTGTGCGGTGGCGTATCCGTTGTGCGAGCCGAGTTCAGTGCGTTCGCGCCCGTTCGCCGTCAGCCTGGCGTCGCTCCCAGATCAG
>DATGQR010000441.1:0-6231 GCA_035304105.1 Thermomicrobiales bacterium
CGCCCACGGTCAGTGAGATCAGCGTCGAGACGATGCCGACCGTCAGAGCCACGCGGGTCCCGCGGATCAGCCGGCTCAGGATGTCACGGCCGATATCGTCACGGCCCAGCGGGTGCGACCAGGTCGGCCCTTCGCCGCGCAGGCGCGACTCCGGCATCAACGGATCATAAGGCTCGAAGACCGTCGGGAACGCCCCGATAACACACAGCACGAGAATGAAACCGCCAGCGACGATTCCCGGCTTGAAGCGCTTGAAGCGATCCCAGACTCGGCGCCATTCCGAGCGCCGCTTGCGCTCGACACCAGATAACGTGATACCGGAATCCGCGCGTTCTGCCGTGTCTCGTGCCCTCTGGGAGACGTCGACGTTATGAGATGAGCTCACTTGCGATAGTCTCCTTAGCTACTTCACGCGGATCCGTGGGTCGATGACCGCATACAGCATGTCAGTGACCAGCGTCGCGACGATGACGAACAAGACGAACATCACGGTGATCGCCTGGATGACCTGATAGTCCAACCGGTCAACTGATTGGATGAAGAGCCGGCCGATACCCGGAACGGCGAAGATGTACTCCACCACGATCGTGCCACTCAACAGGAAGGCTGCGCGCAGGCCCAGCACCGTGACGATTGGCAGCAGCGCGTTGCGGACGATATGCCCCAGGAGCACGGCGCGCTCGGCAAGCCCCTTGGCGCGGGCCGTCGTGACGTACTCCTGGTTCACGACTTCCAGCGTCGCACCGCGCATGAGCCGCGCCAGGATGGCCGTTTCATTAATTGCCAGCACGACGACCGGCATGATCCAGCCCTTCCAGTTCTCGGTACCGTACGACGGTAACCAGCCAAGCTCGCGGGAGAAGAAGACGATCAGCATCAGGCCGACCCAAAAGTTGGGAAGCGCCACCCCGGCGCTGGCCCAGACCATGATCGCCGAGTCGAAAACCGAGTACTGCTTCACGGCCGCGAACAGGCCGGCCGGCAACGCCAGGATGACCGCGAGGATGAGTGCCATGACGTTCAGCTTGAGCGTTGGGCCCATCGCTTCGATCACCATGTCGCTGACTGGATAACCGGTGCGCACCACCGAATGCCCGAGGTCACCCCGGAAGAAGTTGGATAACCAGGTGAAGTACTGCTGGTACCAGGGCTTATCCAGACCCCACTTTTCCTGGATGCGCGCGATCTGCTCGTCAGTGATGATCGCCTCGCCAACCATCAGGTCAATCGGGTCGCCGGGCGCGAGCTGCATCAGCGCAAACGTGAAAAACGTCACCAGGAAGAGCACCACGACGCCTTGCAAGAGACGCTGGATGATGTACGAAATCATCGGGTGGGCTCCTCCGTATGCTTCGCTGCAGAGTTCATCACAACCCTATCGAATCGTACCGGGTTGAGCCGGAGAACGGGACAATGCTTGCCCCGAGCGAACCGGGCGCGGCCGCCGGGGCAAGCATTCGTTACGCGATATCGCGCGTTACTCCTCGATCCACATCTGGTCGAGAACCTGGTACTGGGCGTCACCGGTCAACGGCGCCTCCGGCACGCCCTTGACGCGCGGCGAGAAGATGTTGAACCAGTCCCAGAACTTCACGAAGATGAACGGCACGTCGTCCGCGACGATCTTCTGCAGCTCGCTGTAGATCTCGCGGCGCTTTTCAGGATCGGTCTCGGCCAGACCCATGTCGCACAGTTCATCCACGCGCGGGTTGGAGTAATTGCTCCAGTTGTTGCGCTCGCCCGACTTGATCGTGTTCGACGGGTCAGGCTCGCCCGAGCCGCCGCCATAGGTCCAGTTATAGAGCGACATGTCGATCGTGCCGTTGCGCTGGCCTTCCTGAATCGTCGCCAGCGGGGCTTCCTCGATCTGAATGTCGAAGCCCACAGCCCGCCAGTCGGCCTGCGCCAGTTCCGCCTCGGGCCGGCGCGCCTGGTCGCCGGTGATGATGGTGCAGGTCCAGCCCAGTCTGACGCCGTCCTTCTCGCGGAACCCGTCATCGCCCATCACCCAACCGGCTTCATCGAGCAGCTGAGCGGCCATGTCCGGGTCATACGGATACTGGACGACGTCCGGCTCGTAGTAGAACTCGATCGCCGGCGACAGGTTGGCCGTAGCCAGCACCGCCAGGCCTTGCCACAGGTCATCGCGGATCGCTTCACGGTTCAGCGCGTACATCAGCGCCTTGCGCACGTTGATGTCCTGGTGGATCGGGTTCGTGTGGTTGAGCATGAAGTGGTTGACCGACACGCTCGACGTCACGTTGACCGTGAAGTCGGCCAAGTCCGGGTCATTGAGGAAGCGCAGGTGGTCGTCGGTCACTAGCGGCCAGACTGCCGAGTCCGCCTCGCCGTTCTCGAGAGCGATCGCGCGCACCGTCGCTTCCGGCACGATGTTTTCACGGATGCCGTCCAGATAGGGAGCGCCGAGGTAGTAGTCTTCATTGCGCTCGAGCTCGGTGAACTCAGCGGCGCGCCACTCCACCAGCTTGAAGGGACCGGTACCGACCGGGTCCGCCTTGTAAGCGTCCTCGCCGATCTCACCGTGATGGTGCTCGGGAACGATGCCCGCCTGGCCCAGGCGCGTCAGGAGCGCGGCGTTGGGCTCTTCCAGCGTGACGACCACCGTAGTGGGATCGGGCGCCTCCACATCAGCGACGCCGATGTAGTTGCTGGCCGTCGCCGCGGCGTTGTCGGGGTTGCGGTAGTAGTTGAACGTGTAGGCAACGTCGCTGGCATCGAACGGCTCGCCGTCGTGCCAGAGCACGCCCTCGCGGATCTTGAAGGTATAGACCAGGCCATCCGACGAGACCTCGAACGACTCGGCCAGCTTCGGCTGCAGCACGAACCAGGGGTCGAGCTTCAGGAGCGGGTCATGGATGTTGCCGACGATGAAGAAGTGGACCGAGGGGCCCCAGTCATCCGGGCTCAGGCTGGCGACCTCGTGGTGGCCCATGGCGATAAAGATACCGCCGCGCTTCGGCTCACCTTCTCCGCCCGAGCCTTCATCAGCTTCGGTCGGCTCAGGCTCTTCTTCCTCGGTGGGTTCCTCTTCAGCTTCGGTGGCTTCCTCCTCAGCTTCGGTGGGCTCTTCTTCGGCCTCGGTCGGTTCCTCGTCGGCTTCGGCCTCAGTAGGAGTAGGCTCGTCGTCAGCTTCTTCCGGCGTCGCCGTGGGGTCGGCAGCGCCGTCATCGTCGTCATCGTCGTCATCTCCGCCACACGCCGCGAGGAGCGCGCCGAGACCCGGCGCAGCTGCCGCCATCGCGACGCTGCGGCGCAAGAAACTTCGCCGCGTCGTCGGCTTCAAACGAGCCAACAGTTCCTCCACCTGGAGATCACGGGATGCCATGTGCACTCCTCCTCTAAACAAAAAAACCGCGTATCCAGCGATACTCGGCATGACGGCCCCGAACGGCGTACAGCGCCCGCGCTCGTGGTCGCTCCCCCGACCACATTGAGCAATTTTCTGGATACTTCCTCGCGAGACAGTAGACCTGTTGAGTCGTACTGTCAAGTCCGAAGAACCAGATACCTTCGTGCGCGAAATGCGTCTGACGTCGTTCAGTATACGTTCACGTCAGCCACTTCGGACGTATTCTCGCGGGGAATGCCGAAGCCGCCCGGGCACGTAGAGCTGCACCCGGGCGGCAGAGATGGTGTGATATGGCGCGGGAATGCGAAAGCGCGCTACTCGCGTTGGCGCGGGTCGAACGCGTCGCGAAGTCCGTCGCCGACCAGGTTGAACGCCAGCACCGTCAGGAAGATCATGATGCCTGGAGCAATGGCGATGTGTGGATAGTTGCGGATGTGGGCGCGTCCGTCGGCCAGCATCCCGCCCCAGGACGGCGTCGGGCGCTGGATGCCCAGCCCGAGAAACGACAGCGCGGACTCGAGGATGATGATGTTCCCGACCGCAAGGCTGGCCAGCACGATCACTGGCCCGAGGACGTTCGGCAGCACGTGGCGCAGGATGATCCGCGTGTCGTTCGCTCCGATCGAGCGCGCCGCGAAGACGAACTCCCGCTCGCGGATGCTCAACACGTCAGCGCGCACGACGCGCGCGTAGGTCGACCACACCGTCAGGCCGATGACCAGCACGGTCGTCTCCAGGCTCGGACCCATAACCGCCGAGAGGGTGATCAATAACACCAGGAGTGGAAAGGCCATCAGCGTGTCGACGATACGCGACAGCACCGCGTCGATCCAGCCACCGAAGTAGCCCGAGACGGCGCCGACCGCCAGTCCCACGGCAAGCGAGATCGTCATCGCCGACAAGCCCACGACGAACGCGACCCGGGTGCCGCGAATCAACCTGCTCAAGACGTCGCGCCCGATATCATCCTGGCCCAGCCAGTGCTCCCAGGACGGTCCATTGCCCCGCTCGCGAAGATTGGTCTCCGAGTACGAATACGGCTCGAAAACGCCGGGAATGAGTGCGACGATGGCTAGCACGCCGATAAACACCAGCGAGACCACGCCGGGCTTGAAGCGCACGAAGCGGCGCCACGATCGCGACCATTCTGAGCGTCGCTTGCGCTCGACGCCAGCAAGTCCGACATCGTCGACGGCTTGCTGGCGCGCCAGGTTCTGCTCTGTCGATCTGTCCATCAATCAGCCCCGGTCGTCCTATTTCAGCCGAATGCGCGGATCAATCAGCGCATAGGTGAGATCGGTGAGGATGTTCGCCAAGATCACCAGCACCGTGAAGAGCATGACAATCGCTTGCACGACCTGGTAATCCGAGCGGAATACCGAGTCGTAGAAGAGCCGCCCAATCCCCGGCCAGGCGAAGATCGTCTCGACCACCACCGTGCCGCTGAGCAGGAAGGCCGCTCGCAGGCCGATGACCGTGATGATCGGCAAGAGGGCGTTGCGCACGGCGTGACGCACGATGACGACGATCTCGGACAGCCCCTTGGC
This sequence comes from Thermomicrobiales bacterium, assembly GCA_035304105.1. Classification (GTDB taxonomy): domain Bacteria; phylum Chloroflexota; class Chloroflexia; order Thermomicrobiales; family CFX8; genus JAUIIK01. The sequence continues at coordinate 4,918 of DATGQR010000441.1, forward strand.
ACGCGCCGTAGTGATGTAGTCCTGCCCCAGCACTTCGAGCATCGCGCCGCGCATCAGGCGCGCGAGGATGGCCGTCTCGTTGATCGCCAACACGAACACCGGCATCACGTAGTGCTTCCAGTCCCCCGGCCCGCTGGGCGGCAACCAGCCCAGATACAGCGCCAGCAGGATGATGAGCATCAAGCCCACCCAAAAGTTCGGCAACGCCACCCCGGCGCTGGCCCAGACCATGATCGCTGAGTCGAAGATTGAGTACCGCCTGATCGCGGCGAACATTCCCGCCGGAATAGCGAGCGCGATCGCCGCAGCCAGCGCAAGAACATTGAGCTGCACCGTCGGCCAGGCGGCCTCCAGCACCATCTCATGGACCGGTACACCGGCGCGCACCACGGAGTCCCCGAAATCGCCGGTGGCGAAGTTCCGCAACCATGTGAAGTACTGTACGTACCAGGGCTTATCGAGTCCCCACTTCTCCAGGATGCGGTCGTAGTCTTCCTGAGTCAACTGCGTCGCGCCCTCGCCGAGCATCGTGTCGATTGGGCTTCCCGGCGCAGCCTGGAGTATCCCAAACGTCGCGATCGACACCAGGAACATGACGATGATGCCCTGGAGCAGCCGTTGAACGACATAGCGATACATGGAGCCACCTTGCACGTTTTGGCGTGGGCAGGGAGCGTGTTGCGGACACGCTCCCTGCCAGGTAGTCGGTCAGGTTAGGCTTCGTCGTCGAGCCACATGGTGTAGATCGCGTTGTAGAGCTGGCTGCCGTTCAACACCGAGTCCGGCAAGCCCTTGACGCGCTTGTTGTAGAAGTTGAACCAGTCCCAGAACTTCACGAAGATGAACGGCACATCTTCGGCCACCAGCTTCTGGACCTGGCTATAGATCTCCCTGCGCTTCTCGGGGTCAGTCTCGCGCAGGCCGGCGTCGAGTAGTTCGTCCATCTCGGCGCTCTTGTAGTGGCTGAAATTGTTGAGCGCGTCCGAGCGCAGCGTGTTCGAGGCGTCCGGGTCGCCCGAGCCGCCGCCGTAGGTCCAGTTGTAGAGCGCCATGTCGAGCGTGCCCTCGCGCATCTCTGTCGAGGTGCTGGGCGACTCGACGATGCTGACGCTACAGCCGATCGCGTTCCAGCACTCCTGGGCAAACTCGCCCTCCGGCCTGCGCGCCTGGTCACCCGAGATGATGCCCAGCGTCCATTCAAGCCGCACGCCGTTCTTCTCGCGCACGCCGTCGCTGCCGACCACCCAGCCGGCCTCTTCCAAGATCTGCACGGCCAGATCGGGGTCGTAGGGGTACTCCTTGACGTCCGGCTCG
>DATGQR010000442.1:0-4486 GCA_035304105.1 Thermomicrobiales bacterium
GCGGGACGAGTTCGCTGTAGCGATCCTGACCAAGGCGGCTGCGCGCGTCTTCCAGCGTGATACGTTCCGGAATGCCGACTTTGCACAGCACTGGGTCATACGACACGATCGAGCCATCCGGGCGCTTGATCTGCACGAGCACCGTGCCGTATTCGGGATGCAGGCGGGCGTCGACTTCGAGCGCCTGGTCCGGCAGCAGATTCCGCAGGCGCAGCTCGATCGCGACCGGCTCCATGAGCTCAAAGTAGCCTTGCGAGCGAACCAGCAGTTCGAGCGGCGCACCACGGTCATCAACGGCCATGAGTCCGCTATCCAATGCCTCCGCATGGCCACCCGATGCCCAGGGATCGCCACCCATGATCACGGCGGCGCGGTCACCGTGCCGGATATGAACCAGTTCATCGTCATCGAAACGCAGCTCGAAATCGTGCCAGAACGCGCCCGGCTGGTGGCGATTGTCGTAACGCCAGTCGTAGTTCATCCACGAGAGCGAGTCAGGCCGTCCTTTGTCCCAGGAGTGTAAGAGGTTGAAGGCGTGGCCCGCCTCGTGCACCCAGGTATAGAGGAACTGGCGCATCGCGGCAGCCTCGGCGTCGGTGGTGGGTGTATCTGTGAGGTCGTTGAACCACGGATGACGCCGGAAGACGGCAAAGCCCTGCCGATCCGGCCCCCTTCCCGCGCCCCCGTACGCGGCCGCGGCGTCGAACATGATGCCACCCACTCCGGAGTTCTGGAACTGCCCGGCCAGCAGTCCCCACATGCGCCACGCCGGCCAGCTTGCGGAGAAGCGTTGGTAATGCGTCTCCATCGCATCGTGAAGCTCCGCGGGCGTCCAGGTCGCGAAGGCCGGATCACTGTCGTCGATCTCGGTGCGATCGGGGCTGATCGTGAGGCAGACACCCGCCTCGCGATACGCCTCCTTGATCGTCAGCGTGCGTTGCGGCAGCCCAGGCGGGCGGTTCGGATGCGATGAGGTGTCGTAGCGAGGCAGTACGGGCTCGGCGCGAGCGGAGGTCGTGACGTCGACTTCCAGCTCCAGGTCGCGGAAGCAATCTGAGACGCGCGCGCATGAGAAGGTCCCGGCTGCCACGCCGTTTTCGGTGAAGGACACCGTCGCCGGTCCAGCCGTGCGCATCGTTCCCCAGGGGATCTCAATGCGAATGTCCGTTAGCGGATGGATGCCCTTCCAGTAGCGGACGCGCCCGGTAATGAGCACGCTGCACCGCGACCACTGAACGGTGGGACGATCAACGATCCATGAATCCCGGTAGATCGTCCAGCTGAGCGGCGCACCGCCAGGCAATCCGAAGCTGAAGTGATGGTAGAAGTCGCCGCTGACGCGATCCATGACGGGTGAATTGGCATAGCGAGGATCAATATCGACACGCAGATGGAGGAGCGCGGGAAGCGTGCCAGGGCCACTGCGCAAACCTTCATACCTGCCGCTGACCGGCCCGATACGCAAACAGCGCCACCAGTCCGGCGGCACCGGGATACGCTCGGGCGGCCAGATCGGCGGAATCGGGTCGGGAAACGGTGGGATTGGCGGGACTGGAAACGGCGGGTCGGGGATCGGCCCGGGAGGCGGGAACGGATCAGGAGTCAGTTGATTGCTCACGGTGATGATCCTCCTCTAAACGGTCGCTACAGGTACATGAACGGAGAATCACTGATCACGTGCGTGATTCCGGATGGGTTGACAGAGATGCCGAGCCACAGGTCGCCTTCCATATCGAGGTCGAACGCTTCCCGCAGGCGCCGATCAGGCAGCTCGATCTCGACATTCGCAGCATCGCCGTCGACGTCGATGGTGATTTGCTCCGCGTAGCCCAGGAGGAGCATCGTTGTCACGTCGGTTACATCGAAAACCTCCTCTCCATTCACCACGATGCGCACGCGATCGGATTGAAAACCGTCTTGAAGATCGATATGGAGCGTCTTCACGCTGCTCCCCTCGTTGAAGCGATCGGTCACGCCGCAGGCTGAAACCAGAGCAACGCAGATGCACAACAGGCAAGCGAGCCGGCTGGGCTTGATTGACGGCCCGAGATTCACAGCAGCGGACTTACCTATCACACACATGCCCCCATGCTCGCAGCAGCGGAGGCTACGTTCATTTCCCAGTGCAGCGAACGCGAAAAGGCCGGGGCGCCGAAGACGGCCTCACCGGAGGTCACTTACTTTGTGGAAGCGCATAGCCTCATGATAGCAAGCGATAAGCCATTGTCAAGCATTCGGCTAACGGCTCTGCCAGCCCCGAAATCCACGTCGTGCGAACCTCGCGACAGCGCGGGATCGTTTGCGGCGCGCGCCCGTAGCGCTGCGGCGGCCGGGCCAGCTGACCGCTCGCAAGCATGGTTTCGACGACTTGCTCAAACGTGAAGCCGTCTTCGACCGGGATCGGCGTGGCGCGCGGTTCGCTCCGAGGCGGCAAGCGATCAGAGGCGGGTAGCAAGCTCTCGTTTCGCAGCGCAGCGCTCGACAGTCCGCGCGGCACGGGAGGAAAAGTTTCGGCCGCAGAGTCGGCAGCGACGAACGAGACAGGTATACTTGACGCCACCCGGGGAGGTGCGTCCGTACACCTGTTCCGTGCTAACCCGCGCTCGCGCTGGGACTCGCGCGCGCCAAAGATGACCGGGCAGGGTGTCCGGCGGCTGAAGCAGTCAGAGAGACGAGGGATGAGATGAAGGTTGTGTTGACGCAGGACGTGCCGAAGCTCGGCGAGATCGGCACGATCCAGGACGTGAAGGACGGCTTCGCCCGCAACTACTTGATTCCCCAGGGCCTCGCGCGGATCGCGACGCCGGGGATGATCAAGCAGGTCGAAGAGCGGCAGGAAGCCGAGCGGCGCCGCATCGCGCAGCTCGAGGAGGAGATGAGAGACCTCGCAGCGCAGATCGACGGCATCCGCCTGGAGATTCACGCCCGCGTCGGCGAACAGGGACGGCTCTTCGGCTCGGTCACGGCCGCCGATATCGCCGCGCAGCTGTCCGAGATCACCGGCCAGGAGATCGACCGCCGCAAGGTCGAGCTGGAAGCGCCGATCCGCGAAGTTGGCGAGTTCAAGGTGCCGGTCCGCCTGGTCGGGCGGCTGGTGCCGGAGATCACCGTCAACGTCTTCGACCCGTCCGCTCCGCTCCTCGCCGCCGCTCTGGCTGACGACGAGAAAGCCGAAGACGCGGACGAAGACGTCTACGCGATGGAAGTCGAAGGCATCGAGGCGGAGATCGACGAGCTGGATGCTGACGCCGACGAGCTGATCGCCGCTCCCGAGGAGGCCGACGAAGCCGGCGCCAGCGAGGATGCGTCCGACGACGATACCGCCTGATCTCTCATTGGGAAGCTGATTCGAGGAGTATGGCCCAGGCAGTCCACGCGGCAGACCACCTACCTCCGCATAATCTCGACGCCGAGCAATCTGTCCTGGGCGCGCTCCTCAGCGACCGCGACGCGATCATCCATGTCGCGTCGTTCCTGCGTGCCGGCGATTTCTACCGGCGCGCCCATAGCCTGATCTACGAGGCGATCCTGTCGCTCTACAACCGCCGCGAGCCGACCGACCTGGTCACGCTCGTCGACGAGCTGACGCGCCAGGGAGTGATCGAGGACGTTGGCGGCGAGGCTTACCTCGCGGAGCTGATCGCCGCCACGCCGACCACCGTCCACGCCGAATACTACGCCCGCATCGTCACCCGCACGGCCGTGCGCCGGCGCCTGATCGACGCTGGCAGCGAGATCGTGCGCATCGGCTTCGACGACGCTACCGACGTCGAGGAAGCCCTCGACAGCGCCGAGCGCATCCTCTTCGACGTCTCACAAAGACGCGGCGAGCGCGAGTTCCGCTCGATGCGCGAGATCCTGGAGGAGTATTTCGACCGGCTCGACAGCCTGCACCAGCACAAGGGCGACGTCGTCGGCGTGCCGACCGGCTTCATCGACCTCGACAAGCTCACCGGCGGCCTGCAGAAGTCGGACCTGATCATCGTCGCCGCCCGCCCGTCGGTCGGTAAGTCGGCGCTGGGCCTGAGCCTGGCCTACCACGCCGCCGTCCAGCATCAACAGACGGTCGGCCTGTTCGTGCTCGAGATGTCCGGCGAGCAGATCGTCCAGCGCCTGCTCTCAATGGAAACCGGCATTGACTCCCATCGGCTGAGGATGGGCTTCATCGACGACAGCGAGTGGAACAGCGTCGTGCGCGCCTTCGGGCGGCTCTCAGAGGCGCCGATCTTCGTCGATGACACCGCCAGCGTGACGCTGATGGACGTGCGCTCCAAGTCGCGCCGCCTGGCCGCCGAGCACGGCCTGGACCTGATCATCGTCGACTACCTGCAGCTGATGACCAGTGGCCGGCGCAGCGACAATCGCGTCCAGGAGATCTCCGAGATCTCGCGCGGCCTCAAGCAATTGGCCCGCGAGCTGGATGTCCCGGTCGTCGCTCTGGCGCAGCTCTCACGCGCCGTCGAGAGCCGCCAGTCGCACGTCCCGA
>DATGQR010000443.1:0-5447 GCA_035304105.1 Thermomicrobiales bacterium
CAGCTTGAAGGGAGCGACCAATGGGTAATGCCATCTTGGGAATCATCGGCCTCGTCCTGATCGCCGTGCTGGTGTGGATCAACCACCGCCTGAGAATGCGGATCTATGGCGGGAAATCCGAAGCGCGCCGGACCGGCGAACATGACCTGGACAGGGCTGAAAAGCTGGCGCGCAGCAAGAGCCCATTCCTCTAGCCTGCCGGGCTACGAGCCTCCGGCACGTCAAGCGCAGCTCGCGCCGCTCGCGCTATTCCCCTCGGAAGCTGGCGCCGGAGGGGAGGTCGATGGCGAAGAGCCAGGAACCGTCGGGTTGGCGGCGGACGACCTCGATGCTGCGGCCGCGGCTCTCGATGCGCCGGCCGTCCGTCCCGGTGCCGGTGAAGATCCAGTCGGCGCGCAGCACTGCCAGGTCGTCGTTCTCGACGACGTCGATGGCGTAGCAGTCGAGCGTGCAGTCCAGGGCGATCAAGGCAGCCAGCTCCTGGCGGATGCGCTCGTGGCCGCGGGCCGGGTGGGACGGCTCGGAGTGGTAGACGGCATCCGGCTCGTACATGGCCAGCGCGCCCTCCAGGTCGCCGGCGCTCAGCGCTTCGGCGAACAGGCGATCGACGTCGGCCGGAGTCCGGGCGACGGGCTTCGACATGGGAATCATCCTCTCTTGCAGCGAGCGGCGCGGCGGGGCTACGGCGACCACTCCACGCCGTCATCCAGCGGCCAGATCGGCCGGCGGATGCGCTGATAGTTCAGGTTCTGGAGATTCGATGTGGCCCAACCGGGCGGGTCGGTACGAATGATCTCCACCGCGATCGGCTCGAAGTATGCCCGGAAGTGATTGTGTGACTTCAATGCCACGATCTTCAGCCGGGACACGTCGATGCCGTGCAGCCGGAAAAGCTCGTCGTCGAGCGTCTGCTGGCTTTCGGAACCGACGATCACGTCGATCCCATCGACGACGAGCCGGGCCATCTTGCCGTAATCACGACGGCTCCCACGGCCCATCTCGGACTGAGCGATGAACTGGCCGTCAGTACAACTCTTGACGTAGGCGGAGGCCTCGACCGGCGCGCCGAGCAGATCCGGATCGGTCTTGCCGCCGATGCGCGCCTCGATCGTCGCGCCGGGCCCGGCAGCGTGCGCCTGCGCTGCCGTCTCCGGATCGTAGATGAAGCCGAACGCGGCATCCGCCAGCCCCGCTTCAAGCATCGCGCGCAGCAGATGGGTGCTGTCGCCGGGCGCTCCGCTGCCCGGGTTATCCGAGACCTCGGCGATCACCACCGGGCCGCCGTCGATCGCCAGCGCCTGCTGGATTGCCTCCGCGGGCTCGGGGAGGTTCGAGCGGAACTGCTCGCGCATTTCCCAGATACGGCTGGCGACGTCATCGGCGGCCCGCTTCGCCAGCTCCAGGTCACCGTCGGCGACCGCGATCACGCTCGTCCCCATGATCGGGACGTCGGTGTGCGGATAGCCATGAATGAACGTGACATCGATGAGCCCGCGCCGCTCCCACTCCCAGCACAGCTCGTTGACCTCCCGCGCCGGGCCGTGGAAAGAGGTCGTTCCGGGCAGGATCATCGACAGCCTGGTCAGCGCCATGACCGGCGACACCTCACCGCGCGCCGTCTTTGCCGCCAGTTCGACGGCCTCATAGCCACGCTCGTAACTGTCGATATGCGGGTACTCATGAACAGTCAGCAGCGCGGTCGCGCTCTCGATCATCAGATCCGTCGCGTGGCAGTGGAGATCGAGCGTGGCGACGAGCGGGGTGCCCGGGCCGACCAGCTCGCGGACGGCCTTGAGGATCGTGCCCTCGATGTCATCGACGCCATCGGCCGAACCTGCGCCGTGTAGCGACAGGCAGACGGCGTCGACCTCGCCAGCCCGCTCAATGCCGTCGAGCAGGTTCCCCAGCATCGTATCGAACGCGGCGCGCTCGATCGTGCCGGAAGGGTGCGCCCGCGCCGCGAAGGTCGGGACGATCTCAATGCCGAGGTCGGCCCCGGCAGCGATCATGCCGCCGAGGTAGTCCCGCACGCCGGTGTGACCCCGGAGGATTTCCTGGCCCACGCCCCAGCCCTGGCGCTGAAACTCCGTGATCGGCGTCGGCGGCCCGAACATCCGGTTGGTTTCGTGGCTGATCTGTCCGATTGCGATACGCATGCCTGCCTCCTCGGTCGCCTCCGCCTCACTCGAAAACGCAGCAGCCGGCTAGCTCGGCCACTCCACGCCGTCGTCCAGCGGCCAGATTGGGCGGCGGATGCGCTGGTAGTTGAACGTCTCCAGATTCGAGGTCGTCCAGCCGGGCGAGTCAGTGCGGATGATCTCGGCGGCGATCGGCTCGAAGCCGGCCCGGAAGTGGTTCTGCGACTTCAGCGCGGCGATCTTCAGGCGGGAAACCTCGATGCCGTGCAGCCGGAAGAGCTCGTCGTCGATCGTCTGATGGCTCTCCGAGCCGACGATGACGTCAACGTTGCCGACCACCAGCCGGGCCATCTTGCCGAGATTGGCCTGCCCGCCCCGTCCCATCGGCGACTGGACGATGTAGCGGCCGTCGGTGCAACTCTTGACGTAGGCCGCGACCTCGACCGGCGCGCCGAGGATGTCCGGGTCAGTTTTGCCGCCGATACGCGCCTCGATCGTCGCGCCCGGGCCGGCGGCATGGGCCTGGGCAGCCGTCTCCGGATCGTAGATGAAGCCGAAGGCAGTGTCCGGCTGGTTGGCGTCGAGCAGGGCGCGCAGCAGATGGGTGCCGTCGCCCGGCGAGCCGCCGCCGGGGTTGTCCGAGACCTCAGCGATGACCACCGGGCCGCCGTCAAAGGCCAGCGCCTGGCGGATCGCCTCCTCCGGCGAGGGCAGATTGGAGCGGAACTGCTCGCGCATCTCCCAGATGCGGCCGGCGACATCGTTCGCGGCCTGCTTCGCCAGCTCCCGGTCGCCGTCGGCCACGGCGATGACGCTGGATGAGATGATCGGCACATCAGTGTGCGGGTAGCCGTGAACGAAGGTGACGTCGAGCAGGCCACGGCGCTCCCAGTCCCAGCAGAGCTCGTTGATCTCCCGGGCCGGGCCATGGAAGCTGGTGATCGGCGGGATGGCCATCGGCAGGACGGCCAGCGCCATGACCGGCGCGACCTCGCCGCGCGCCGCCTTCGCCGCCAATTCGACGGCCTCGTAGCCGCGCTCGTAGCTGTCGACGTGCGGGTACTCGTGAACGGTCAGCAGGGCGGTGGCGTTCTCGATCATCAGCTCGGTCGAGTGGCAGTGCAGGTCGAGCGTGGCGACGACGGGCAACTCCGGGCCGACCAGCTCGCGGACGGCCTTGAGGATCGTGCCCTCGATATCGTCGATGCCCTCAGCGGAGCCTGCGCCATGCAGGGACAGGCAAACGGCATCGACCTGCCCGGCGGCGCGGATGCCGTCGAGCAGGTTGCCAAGCATCGTGTCGAAGGCGGCGCGCTCGATCGTCCCGGAGGGGTGCGCCTGGGCCGCGAAGGTGGGGACGATCTCGATGCCGTGATCGGCCCCGGCGGCGATCATCCCGCCGAGGTAGCCGCGCACTCCGGTGTGGCGCTCCAGGATCTCCTGCCCGGTCGCCCAGCCCTGGCGCTGGAACTCCTCGACTGGCGTCGGGGGGCCAAACATCGTATTCGTCTCATGGCTGATCTGCCCGATCGCGATACGCACCGCGCATCCCTCGCCTTTCCTATCCAATCGATTTCACAGCCATATCGTAGACCGGACCGCCCCGATCTGGCGCACCCAGCCTCACTCCGCTTTCCTGTTCCCTGTTACGTGTTTCCTATTTCCTGGCACCGGGCATACGTACGCGACCATAAGGGGTGACACCGGGGACTCGGACGTGATATGCTGGGTGTACGTACACGCCTGTGGGCGTAGGGTGGAGTCACGAACGAGCCGAGAGGGCAGCCCAATGTTCCTGTTTCGTCCGGGGTCGCGCGAACCACGCACCTACTCGCTCGATGAGGCGGCCGAGTTTCTGGAGTTCGACCGGCAGGCCATCCTCTACTGGCTGCGCATGGGCCACCTGCCTGGACGTCAGGACCAGCGCACCGGCGAGTGGCGCATCCAGCCGCAGGCACTGATCGAGTTCCTCCGCGAGGCGCAGGAGCCCATGCCGACCGGCGTCTGCGAGCGCCAGGACGTGACGGTGATCTCCGAGCGGCCCGCGGTCGGGACGCGCGTCTGAGGCCAGCCCACGATCTCACAGACCCAGCAGATCCCTTCGTGCGGTAGCCGGGCCCCCACCCCGCGCCTATCGCATCTCTCCCTCATCGGGACTGGGGCGCGTAGAGTCCCCCACAGCAGGCGCGCCCCGCTCCCTCCCGATGGATGCTCCCGCCAGCACGTCGACAGACCTGGGGAGGGGCCATTCGTTCAATGGCCGTAGCGGTGTCTCCACCCCTACGACGTTGACCGCGCGCGATTCCGGCGTATGGTCCAGTGATTCACAAATACGGCATAGATCGCGCTCGCAGAGGGTGGTGGAAACGCAACGAAGAAGGCGTGTGCCAGCACCACGCCCGGACGGCGGCGGCCCCATCGGTCACGGTGCATCATCCGGCTGCTGGATGGCCGATAACCGCCTGATTAGCCCGATGCTGTGGACCAGTAGAGGGCGTTGAAGAGCAGGCGGTAGGTGCCGCGCGCCTGGGCGCGGAACTGGGGCCGGAAGCCGAACAGCACCACCCGGCCATCGCCGACCTGGACATCGACCAGCGCCGCGCGGCCGCGGATGTGCTCGGAACCGAGCATCCAGCCGGCCAGCAGCTGGTTGGAGAGCGGGTAGCGGCCCACCACCTTCGCCGTGCCGCCGTTAGATTCGACGTCGAACGCTGGCGAGTTGACGAACATCGCCGCCGCCTCGCGGGCGTAGCCGTAGGCGACCGGGTGGCGCGGGTCGAGGATCAACCGCAGCAGCGAGCCGGGGTTATAGAACTCCTCGCTCTTGACGCCCTCGAGCATGTTGGTGACTGGCAGATAGAGGTATTTGATCGCCAGCTCGCAGGCTGAGTCCAGCGCAATCAGCGTACCGCCCCGGTGGACGAACTGGCGCAGCTTGGCCGCGCCGATCTCGCCGATGCCGCCGGCGTACTCGGGCGGGTAGTCCTTGGCCGGGTTGCCGTCGAGGATGTCCCGCGCCGACTGCTGCGGCAGGACGATGACGTCGAACTGGTCGAGCAGCTCGCCCTGGCGGATGTCGGCGCTGCGCACAGTCGCATACCCGAACTCGTACTGCTCGAAGATGAAGCGCGTCCAGCCCTCGTCGATGCTGTTCGGGCGGTAGGAGCGGTAGAGCCCGATGCGCGGGGCGCGGATCTGCGCGGCTGGCTCGGGCAGGTCGCGCCGCGACGCCGCCCGCAGGCGGACGTGCGAGCGGCGCGCGATCTCCTCCAGGCGCTCACGCTCCAGCCCGGAGATGAGAAATGCCCC
>DATGQR010000444.1:0-8451 GCA_035304105.1 Thermomicrobiales bacterium
GATCGGGTTGAAGACGAGCGCCAGGGCAAGCAGTGCCCAGGGCAGCGGGCCGCGCCAGTCCAGCCGCAAGCCGGCATCCCGCAGCGCGGCGAAGAGGACCGCCAGCGCCGCCGCCAGCAGGCCCAGGTTCGCCAGCGTCCAGGCCAGGTCGGCCCGTTCGGGACTCAGGGCGGTCAGCGGCAGGAAGACCAGTGCGGTTGGCGGCGGGTTGACGAAGTAGATGTCCGGTGTCTCGACGAAGCCGTAGTTGATCGAGCGCTCCAGAAACCAGCGGTTCTCGTAGAACCTCGCCGGCTCCGCGCCGTCACGCACCAGCTTCGCGGCCGTGTAGTAGCTGGCGAAGCCATAGCTCAATTCACTGGCCGCCGGCCGTGCCGACCAAACCCCGAACAGCACCAACCCGGCCGCCGCCAGGACCCGCGCGACCTGGAGCTCCCTGCGTTTCCGTGTCCCGTCCATGCCTCGATTCTAGACTCACTTGGCGTGAGTCCCGCGGCAAGCAAGGCGAACACCGCTGGCCGCAACGAGACGTTCCGAGCCCTCGCCCGTGCAGATCAACTGACCGCACGTTGGAATCGAGCCTGCCCATCATCGTAGGGGCGGAGCTTGTCTCACCCCTGCGATCGGTGAACGGGTAGAACATCCCGAACAGTCTGGCGTAGTGACGCGGGGGACCTGCTCCGGGCGTTAATCCCGGTTCCTGCATCCGCTGTCCGCTGGATGGTTGGATCTTTCGTCTTCGCGAATGCTGCGCGATTCAGGCATCGCCGCTGCAAATCGCGTTAGGATTCCGCGGGGAAAACGCGAACGACGAGCGCGAGGGAGAAGCGACCGGGATGAGGCTCTATCTGGTGCGCCACGGCGATGCCATTCACGACGCCAGCGCAGGCTACCGCAGCGACGCCGAGCGCTGGCTGACCGACCTGGGCCGCGAAGAAGTCGGCTGGACTGCGCGGCTGCTCGCCCAGCTCGACGTAAGGCCCGGGCTGATCCTCTCCAGCCCGCTGGTGCGCGCCAGGCAGACCGCCGAGATCATCGGTGAGGCCTTCGACCCGCCGCCGCCGCTGGAGTTCAGTGACAACCTGGTCCACGGCGGCTCCTTCGCTGGCATCCTGCACGATATCGAGCAGCTCGGAAACCCCGCCGAGGTCGTTCTGACCGGCCACATGCCGAGCATCGGGGAGCTGGTCGGCTGGCTGTGCTGGAACGATCGCGCCAGCGCCGTGCGCATGCGCACCGCCGGAGTCGCGCGGATTGACCTGCCGGATGACCGCATCGCGCCGGGTTGGGGCGACCTGCGCTGGCTGATCCCGCCGAGAGCGGCCCGCCGCCTGGTGGGGGCGTAGGAGGAGCGTGGCCTCGAACCGCGCGGGTGGGCAACCGGAGCGCACCTTCTGGTTGCTGGTCGCCGCGATCTTCACCGTGGCCGTTAACTCCCAGGTGATGAATCCGGTCCTGCCGGCCGTGGCCGAGGACTTCGACGCCTCGGTGTCCGGCGCGGGGCTGGCGGTGACCGCCTACCTGCTGCCCTACGGCGCGCTGCAGCTGCTCTACGGGCCGCTGGCCGATCGAGTGGGCCGGGTGCAGGTCATCGTTGTCGCGCTGGGCGCGGCCGCGCTCGGCACGCTGCTCTGCGCCATCGCTCCCAGCCTGAACCTGCTGATCGCCTTCCGCTTCCTGACCGGCGGGACGGCTGCGGCGGTCATCCCGCTGACCTTCACCTACATCGGCGACACGATCGAGTACAGCCGCCGCCAGGCGGCCATCGGCTACACCGCCATGTCGCTCTCGTTGGGCAACGTCCTGGCCGGGGCGCTCGGCGGCTTCCTGGCCGCCTTCGTCTCCTGGCGCGCGATCTTCATCATCATCGCTGCCATTTCCGGCGCAGTCGTGCTGCTGATCCTGCGCGAGCCGAACGCCCGCCAGCGGCCCGCCGCCACCCCGCGCTCCTTCCTGGAACCGATCAGGTCGGCCATCGAGGACCGCCGCCACATCGGCTACTACCTGATGATCGTCGTCGAGGGCACGATCGTCCTGGGCGCCTTCTCCTACTTTGGCCTGATCCTGCGCGATCGCGACGAGTTCTCCTACGCCGCGATCGGCGTGATTATCTCGCTCTACGGGTTGACCTCAGTCCTGGCCGGGCGGCTCCTGGGCTCGCTGGCTGCCCGGCTGGGCGAGCGGCGCATGATCCTCTTCGGCGGCGCGCTGGTCTCGATTGCCCTGGCGTTGATGCTCGCCCCGCCGCTGCCGTTCTTCCCGCTGGCGATGATCACAGCCGGCTTCGGCTACGTGGTCATGCACACGACCTTCCAGACGCGCGCCACCGAGCTGGTGCCGTCGGCACGCGCCACCGGCGTGGCCATCTTCGCCTTCTCGCTCTTCATGGGCGGCAGCCTGGGTTCGTTCGTCATCGCCCAGGGCTTTGACCGCATCGGCTTCAACCCCACGCTGATCGGCGTGCTGGGCGTCACCGTCGCCTTCGTGCTCTTCGCCGCCTGGGCGATCCTGCCGTTAACCCAACCGCATCAGGCCGCGGCGCGAGAGGGCGCGGCCCCGGACAGACGGGTGGGGGGTGGCTCTGCCGGGGCCCTTCGCAAGTGAGGGGGAATCGGGAGGTTCGACCCTTCGAACACTCTGTCCCGAGGATATTCCCGCAACGTAATGTTTCGGTTATCGACCTGTGAGGGTTTGGTGACGCGATCCTCCCACGCCCGCCCACCGGACCGGCAGAGCTGCCCGTCGCCCGACGATAGCCCGCAGCCGGGTGAGGCCCGGACGCATCAGTTTGGCAAGCGGCTCAGTCGGCTGCCTGGATGCCGGCCAGCGCGCGCTCGAAGATCTCCCGCCGCTCGTCGTTGGTGACGACGAAGATGGCGCGGTCGAGGGCGTCCGGGTAGTGCGCCAGGAAGTCCCGCAGTGCCTCGGCCATGGCGTCGGCGGCATCCTCGATCTCCAGGCCGCCAACGCCGGTGCCGAGCGCCGGGAAGACGACGCTGCGCAGGTTATTGAGCGCGCACAGCTCCAGGGCGGCCGTCGTCGCGGCGGCGACCGATTCGCGCGAGGCGTAGATCTGGGTGCGGTCGGTGAAGCCCATGGCGGCGGCGTGAATCAGCGCCCGGGCCGGCGGCGGCATCTTGCCGGCGCTGGTCAGCACTGCCTGACCCACCTCGATCGGCCCCTGGCTGACCGCCTCCTGCTCGACGTGCTCACCGGCCGCGCGCTTGAGCGCCCCGGCCACCCCGGCGCCCATCCAGAGCTCGTTGTTGGCGGCCACGACGTAGGCCTCGGCCTGGTGACGCTCGGTGTCCGCGATATCGGCGACGACCACCTCGATGCGCGTCATAGCAGTAGTTCCCTCCCTGGTATCTGGCGCGTTGACGGCTCGCTCACCGGCCTCTAGTATCACCCATCACGCCCATCACAGGAGGCAGGGAGGCACTCATGTCCAGCCTGGCAACCGGCCCGCAGCAGCAGACGGCCAGCATCTACGAGCGCATCGGCGTGCGCACGATCATCAACGCCGCCGGCGCGACGACCGCCGTGGGCGGCACGCTGATGCCGCCCGAAGTCATCGAGGCGATGATCTCCGCCTCGCAGTCGTTCGTCGTGATCGATGAACTGAACCGCGCCGTGGGGAAGAAGATCGCCGAGATCACCGGGGCCGAGGACGGCTACGTCACCTCCGGCTCTGCCGCCGCCATGCTGGTCGCCGTGGCAGGCTGCATCGCCGGCACCGATCCGGTGAAGATCCGCAAGCTGCCCGACAGCGAGGGCATGGCCAACGAGGTCATCATCCACCGCATGCACCGCATCGGCTACGACCAGATGTTCCGCGCCGCCGGCGGTCGTCTGGTCGAGATCGGCATGCCGCGCCGCACCGAGCCCTGGGAACTGGAGAGCGCGATCAACGAGCGCACGGCCTGCGTCGTCTGGATCGACTCCCCGGCGACCGGCCCCGGCCCGCTGCCCTTCGAGCAGGTCGTCGAGATCGCGCATGGCCGGGGCGTCCCGGTCGTCGTTGACGCCGCCTCGACACTGCCGCCGAAGAATCACATCACCCGCTGGATCGCCGCCGGGGCTGACCTGGCGATCTACAGCGGCGGCAAGGGCATCCGTGGCCCGCAGGATAGCGGCCTGCTGGCCGGGCGAGCCGACCTGATCGCCGCCGCACGGGCCAACGGCGCGCCGAACACGGCCGTCGGTCGGGCCGCCAAGGTCAGCAAAGAAGCGATGGCTGGGCTCTACGTGGCCCTGGAGCGCTTCGCTGGCTACGACCATGAGGCCGAGCACGCCGAGCGCGCCGAGATGGCCCGCATGATCGCGGGCGCGCTCGACGGTCTGCCCGGCGTCGAGGTCGTCCCGGACCTCGATCCCGAGGCTTACCCGATGCCGGTGGTCAAGCTCTACCCGGCGCGCGGCGCCAGCTGGACGCCCGCCGCCATCGGCGCCCACCTGGCGGCCGGCGAGCCCTCGATCCATGGCAAGATCGAGTGGGACCACTACGGCATCCATACCCACTGCCTCCAGCCCGGCGACGCCGAGCAGATTATCGAGGCCGTGCGCCAGTGGGGGAGTAGGTTGTAGTTCGTCGTTTGTGGGTTGTAGGGAAGCCAGAAGACCCTCACCCCCCCAACCCACGACCCGCTTCGCGGGTACCCTGCCCACTCGCTGCGTGGAGGGAGAGGGGGAGGAAGACCATCATGAGCTTGATCACTAGCTCTAGTGCTACGACGGGGCACTCCTCCCCGGGTACCCGTTTGCGGGTGATGAGCGCAGCAGAGCAGTGGGCGGGGTGCCCTCTGGGCCGCGGCTGGGGGTGAGGGATTTCCAGAAAGCGGAGGCCAATGACGCGACCGACCAATTACCTGACTGATGAAGAGGTTCACGCGCTGAAGAGTGTCAGCGTGGCGTCGTTGACGACGGCGCTGCTGAACCGGGGGATCGCGACGGCGCATATCAGGGACGTCCACCCGGTGCGGCCGGACCTGCGGATGGTGGGATACGCCTTCACCCTGCGCTACATCCCGATGCGCGAGGACCTGGGCAGCGGCAGCCAGTTCGACAACCGCACCAACCCGCAGCGCGTCTCGGTCGAGCAGGTCGGCCCGGGAGACGTGCTGGTGATCGACGCGCGCGGCGAGACCGGCGCCGGTGTGCTCGGGGACATCCTGATCACGCGCATGCAGCAGCGCGGGGCTGCCGGGATTGTCACCGACGGCGCGTTTCGCGACACGCCGGCCATCCAGACGATCGACCTGCCGACCTACTGCCGCGCCTCGGCGCCCTACATGAGCGCGGTCCTCCACCATCCGGTCGACATCAACGTGCCGGTCGCCTGCGGCGGCGCGGCCGTCATCCCCGGCGACGTGATCGTTGGCGACGCCGAGGGCGTGGTCGTCCTGCCAGCGGCGATGGCCGGGGAGATCGCCCGCGAGGCCTACGAGAAGGAGCGCTACGAGGACTGGGCGCTGGCGCGCATTCAGCAGGGTGCGTCCATCCTCGACATCTACCCGCCCAGCGCGGAGACCTACGCCGAGTACCAGCGCGAGATGAAGACCTGACGCTGGACCGCGCCGCGCGGCCCGGTGGTACAACTAGCCCCGGTGAAGGGGAGCTGGCGAAAGGGCCCGGGCAAGCGCCGGGCCCAACGCTCCCGGGCCTCTCCCGGTGGAGCGCGAGTGATGCTCGGATCCTCGCCGGTCAGCTCTCCCGCTTCGATGTTCGGGCGCCCGCCCATTGTGCCGGGCGCCGGCGCGCGACAGGTTTCCCCGGGCCCGCTATCGGTAGGTGTCGCGCACCGGATGAGGTGGTGTGATGTGGGACCGAATCCAGCGTCTCGCCAGCGCCGGCCTGCCACCGCAGGTGTCGCCCGACACGCTGAGCGACAACCTGGTTGCCGACCATCAGCTCATCCGCCGCTGGTTCAGCGAGGCGCTGCTCCTCTGGGCGCACTGGGGACTCGTCGGAGTGCTGGTGCTGCTGGCGATCCTCTTTCCGGCCCGCTCGCAGTGGTTGATCCTGCTCCTGGCCGCCGCCACCGCCGCGGTCAACATCGTGAACGCGCGCTTGCTGCGGACCGGCATCGAGGAGGCGGCGCTGGCCAGGGTCGCCGCGCTCGCCACGCTCGTGGAGTGGGGCGTCGCGCTGGGCGTGAGCGTTGCCTTCCGTCGTGAGCTGGATAGTGTCTCTCCCTACGTGCTGCTGCTGGCGCTCCTACCGGTCAGCTATCGCTATGGCGTGCGCGGGTTGGTCGGTGGCTTCGTCGCCGTCGGCCTGATCGCCACCGTCTGGTTCGGGCTGCACCTGACCATCTACGATCTCGTCACCGCCGATACGCTGCGCAGCCTGGTGATCGAGTGGATCGTGTTCCTGGTGCTGGCTGTGCTCTTCATCGGAGCGCTGATCCTGGCCGACAGCCGGCGCGGGCAATGGGAGCACCGGCGCTTGCAAACCTTCCGTCGCGAACGCGCAGGCCTCTCCAATCGCGAGTGGGAGGTCCTGCTCCTGGTCGCCGAGTCGGACCTGACCTACGAGGATATCGGCTACCTCCTCAACATCAGCCCCGAGACGGTCAAGACGCATGTCCGGCGCATCGGCGAGAAGCTGGCGGCGCGCGGCCGGGACGAGGTCGTCCGGAAGGCCCGTGAGCAGGACCTGCTTCCGGCGGAGCAGGAGACGACGGTCACCAATTGACGGTGGTGGCCCTGCCTCCGCCGGCAGCCCTCGTTGCCCGCCTCACGCGAAGCCGAAGCGGCCGCTAGCTGTGGTTTAAGTCGTGTAAACCCGCTGGTTGACGCAAATTCCACCCGACGGTTGGCAAGAAATCCTCGCCGGGTTGCTGTTATCTCACACTCCCGCTGGACCACGGTTGAGGTAAGCCCCGGCTGCGGCGCGGGTACGCTTCTCTCATTTCCGTTCCCACCGTCATCAGCGACCAGCGGCGCGCCGGGTAGGACCTGGGAGGATGATCGATCATGTCTACGATAACCACAACCGACCGGCTTGCGCCGCAGGCCGGGACTGCGCGCGCCGCTGATCGCTTCCAGTCGCGCGACCGGCCGCGACGCATCCTCATCGCGCTCGATAATCCGTTCGATATCCGGGAGACGATCGAGGCGGCGCTGGCCTCGCTGGGCCACACTGACGCACGCGTCCACCTGTTGTGGGCGCCCGAGCCGCCAAGATGGGCGAACCGGACGCTCAATCACGCGCTGATGCGCGAGAACCTGCGATACAGCCTTCAGCGTGGCGCAGCACGTCTCGAAGCTGCCGTCCGCGAACTTCAGGCGCGCGGCTTCGAGGCCAGCTGGGAAAGCGACGAGGTGGATAGCACGCTGGAGCGCATCATGGCCACGGCCGAGCAATTCGACGCCGACCTACTCGTCATCCCCGACGCGCTCGCGGCGGATCTGAAGCCCCGCGGGCGGGCGCGCGAAGCGCTCAGCCGCCGCGTTGGTCGGCCGCTGATGATCATCGGCTCCAGCGATGAGGTGAGCCTGATCGAGGATGCCGGCGCAGCTCGCGAGCCAGTTGGCGCGAGGCGCTGAGAGCGGCGTCGTGCCTCACCCCAGCGCGATGTCGAGAATCATCATGACCGTGAAGCCGACGATCGTGCCCAGCGTCGCCAGGTCGCCGTTGCCGCGCGAGTGGGAGCGGGGGATCAGCTCTTCGACCACGACGTAGACCATGGCTCCGGCGGCGAACGCCAGCGCCCAGGGCAGGATCGGGGTGATGACGACGACGGCTACCGCGCCGATCACCGCAGCGACCGGCTCGACCGCCGCCGAGAGCTGGCCGAACCAGAGCGCGCGAGCGCGCGAGAATCCTTCTCCGCGCAACGGCAGCGCTACCGCGATGCCCTCCGGGAAGTTTTGCAATCCGATGCCGATGGCCAGGGCTGAGGCCGCGCCAAACTCAGCGGTCTTGTCCACGCCCGGCGGCAGGTCGCTGAGCGCGCCGAAGGCGACGCCGACGGCCAGTCCCTCCGGGATGTTGTGCAGCGTGATCGCCATGATCAGCAGCGTCGTCTGCCGCCAGGCGCTGGGTATACCTTCGGGCCGCTGGCCGCGCTGAAGCGTGTGGATGTGTGGCAGGAGCTGGTCGATCAGCCAGAGGAAGGCCGCGCCGAGCATCAACCCGGCCGCAGCCGGAAACCAGACCGGTAGTTCGCCACCTTCGGCGTGCTCCATCGCCGGGATCAGCAGTGACCAGACGCTGGCCGCGATCATCACCCCGGCCGCGAAGCCGAGCATCGTATCGAGAAAGCGGTAGCCGGGCCGGGCGACGAAGAGCACGATCGCCGCGCCGAGCGCCGTGACCAGCCAGGTGAATCCTCCGGCTAGCCCTGCCTGGAGGATCGGGTTGAGATCCTGCAGCCAATCGATCAACCGCCGTCACCACCCCTGCCACGTCCGGTTTGCATACTATGCTAGCTTGCCATAGGCACCC
>DATGQR010000445.1:0-7967 GCA_035304105.1 Thermomicrobiales bacterium
CACACACATCTTCGAGTACATCGTCATCGGCGCGCTGGCGATTGCCGTGTTCGCGTTTGTGGGCCGGCGCCTGCGCGACCGGCGCCAGATATCGCGAACTCAGGGCTAGATCGACCGTTCCCGCGTCGAGTGCGGCCCTCGTAGCGCCGAAGGGAGAACTGCGCCATGACCAGCTACGTCGCTTTTCTGCGTGGCGTCAACCTCGGAGCGAAGAACAAGGTGCCGATGAAGGAGCTGCGGGCCGTGCTGGACGACATGGGCTATCAGAACGTCCGCACCTATATCCAGAGCGGCAACATCCTCTTCGAGGCGGATGACTTCGTCGAGGCGCGAGTGGCTCAGGAGATGCAAGCGGCTATCGAAGCGCATTTCGGCGTCGTCTCTCCAGTCGTGCTGCGAAGCGCCGCGGAGCTGGCGGCGGTTGCCGCGGCCAATCCCTTCGACGTTGCGGCGATTGAGCCCGCCAAGCTCCACGTCATGCTGCTCAATCGGGAGCCGGCACAGGAGGATGTCGCGCGCCTCGACCCGGACCGCTCGCCCGGCGACAGCTATGTCGTCAAGAATCGCGAGATCTACGTCCACTTCCCCAACGGCGCCGGCCGCTCCAGGCTCGGTGTCGACTACTTCGATCGCGTCCTCGGCGTCACCGCGACCGCGCGCAACTGGAACACGATTACAAAGCTCCTCGAGATGCTCGCCGATTCATAACAACCGGCGACTGACCGGCTATGATGGCCGCGCGAAATCAACCTGCGACCAGCGAAGGGACAGACCCGTGGCGATGCTGTTGGTCGGTGGAGCGGTGATCACTGTCGACGCCGGGCGGCGGGTACTCGACCCGGGCGCCGTGGCGGTTGAGGCCGACACGATCGCTGCCGTCGGCACGCCTGGTGAGCTCCGCGAGCAATTCCCGGGCGCGGAGGAGATCGACCTGCGCGACGCCGCCATCTTGCCCGGCCTGGTCGATAGCCACGGCCACGCCGGCCACGGTCTGACCAAGGCCCTCGGTGATGGTGCTGGTGACTGGCTGGACCTGGTCGCCGAGATCTACTTCCGGCAATCCGACACTGAGTTCTGGCGCGCCGAGGGTTTCCTGTCGGCGCTGGAGCACATCGAGTACGGCGTCACGACCTCGCTGTCGATGACTGGCTCGGCGCCGCGCGTCGATGAGCCGAAGTACGCCATTGCCGCTTCGCGCGGCTATGCCGAACTGGGCCTGCGCCATATCGTCGCGCTTGGGCCGCCGAATACACCCTGGCCGGCGACCTACCGCGACCTGGAAACTGGCCGGGAGATCAGCGTCGACCTGGACCGGATGATGGATACCGTCGGGGCGGTGATCGATCAACTCAACGGCAGCGCCGACGGCCGCCTCTCGGTGCACGTCGGCCCCTCATATTTGGTCCCAGAACTGACGCCGGGCGGCGAGGCGACGCCCGAGTCGGTGGCCATGCTCCAGGCGGTGCACGAGATGAGCGAGCAGCGTGGTGTCTGCATCCACGCGCACGCCTTCGCCGGGCAGGTCCGAGCCGCTCACGAAGCCTATCCGGACATCCTGACGCCGAAGTTGACGCTGGCGCACTGCGCCGGGATCTCGCTTGAAGAGGTCGGGATCATGGCCGAGCACGGCGTGAACGCGACCCACGGACCGCTGACCAACGCCTACGTCCGGGCGCGCTTCCCGCTGATCGAGGCGCTTGAGGCGGGCGTCAACGTGCTGATATCGACCGATGGCTCGGGGCCGGACCGCTCATTCGACCTGCTCAGCCAGGGCCGCATCGCCGCGCAGCTCCAGCGCGCACACTTCGCTGACACGTCGATCCTGCCAGCCGGGAGGGTCCTGGAGATGATGACGATCGACGCGGCCAGGGCGGTCGGGCTGGACGACCAGATCGGATCTCTTGAGGTCGGCAAGAAGGCTGACATCATTGCCGTCGACCTGCGCTCGGCTCGGATGGGACCGCGCTTCATGCCGCTTGAACGCGTTGTCTTCGTCGGCGGCGGCCTGGATGTCGAGTCCGTCATGGTCGACGGCAAGATCCTCAAGCGAGATCACCAGATCCTCGGCGTCGATGTGGATACCATCCTCGACGACGCCGACCGGGCCGCGCGCATGGCCTACGAGCGCGCGGGCCTGCTGGACCGCGCCGCTTCACACCCGTCCACCTGGGGCAACGTCCGCTACAGCGCGGAGCATTGATGCCATCGGCTGTAGCCGCCGACCCCACGTGCAACAAGAGGAAAGGGCCCGCCCCGAATTGAGCGGGCCGCCAACTGATCCGGGAATCGCTACTTCAGAGCCACATTGAACGCCGCCGCGCCAGCGTAGAGGGCCGAGTCGCCCAGGTCCTCCTCGATTCGCAGTAGCTGATTGTATTTCTCAACGCGGTCCATGCGGGAGGGCGCGCCGGTCTTGATTTGTCGCGCCCCGGTCGCCACCACGAGGTCGGCGATGAACGAGTCGGCTGTCTCGCCGGAGCGGTGCGAGATAACTGTCGCGAAGCCGTTGCGGCGCGCGAGGTCGATCGCGTCCAGCGTCTCGGTCAGCGTGCCAATCTGGTTGACCTTGAGCAGGATCGCGTTGCCGGCGCCCTCGGCGATGCCGCGCTTCAACCGGTCGACGTTGGTCACGAACAGATCGTCCCCGACGAGTTGCACGCGGTCGCCCATGCGCTCGGTCAGCTTGCGCCAGCCATCCCAGTCGTCCTCTGAAAGGCCGTCCTCGATCGAGATGATCGGGAAGCGCTCCACCGCATCGGCGTACCAGTCGATCAGGCCATCGGTGTCGAAGCTTCGGCCCTCACCGGAGAGGGTGTACTGGCCGTCCTTAAAGAACTCGGTCGACGCCGGGTCGAGCGCGATCCAGACCTGCTCGCCGAGCTTGTAGCCTGCCTTGTCGATCGCCTCGGCAATCAGCTCGAGCGCCTCGATGTTGGACTTGAGGCTGGGGGCGTAGCCGCCTTCGTCGCCCACTGCCGTGCTGTAGCCGTTGGCGGCCAGCGTCGACTTCAGCTGGTGGAAGATCTCCGCCGACCAGCGCAGGCCTTCCCGGAACGACTCGGCGGCGACCGGCATCACCATAAACTCCTGCATGTCGACCGTGGAGCCGAAGGCGTGCGCGCCGCCGTTGAGGATGTTGCACATCGGCACCGGCAGCGTCGTGGCCGACGGGCCGCCCAGGTAGCGGTAGAGTGGCAGCCCGGCCGATGATGCCGCGGCCCGCGCCGTCGCCAACGACACGCCAAGGATCGCGTTCGCGCCGAGGTTGGACTTGGTGGGTGTGCCGTCGAGCTCGATCAGGCGCTGGTCGATGGCGCGCTGGTTGAACGGGCTGCGCCCGACCAGTTCCGGAGCGATGCGGGAGTTGACGTTCTCGACGGCCTGCAATACGCCCTTGCCGCCGAAGCGCTCGCCGCCGTCGCGCAGTTCCAGGGCCTCATGAGCCCCGGTCGATGCCCCTGAGGGCACCGAGAAGCGGCCCGCGTGCCCGTCGTCGAGGATGACGTCGACCTCGACGGTCGGGTTGCCCCGGGAGTCCAGGATCTCGCGTGCCCTGATGCCGGCAATTCTCGCGTCTAGGATCGCCATTTTCTCCGCCTCTGTCTCTGTTTCCTCGATCTACGCTCGGACTCTGCTTCTGCTTTGTCGCGCGCAATCATAGACCAGCAGCCGGCGCCTGCCGGTCCCTGCGAGCGGCTCAACGCAGCGATTCTGGTACGATTCCGGTTGGCCAGTTGGCGGAACGGTCGGCGTAGCGTCGGCCGGTGCCAGGGCCAGTTCTGACCGCTCGTCGAGTGGCCAGCCAAGAAGACAACGGCAGTGACGGAGACGGGCCGGAACCCGCGTCAGGCCAGAGAGGCGTGGCGTCACGCTGCGAGCCGCGCTCCTGAAGCCGTCCGGCATTCACTCCCGAGCCGTCCGGTGAACGTCGCGCCAGCGTGACCACTAGCCGTGACCGGGCGCTTCCCGTTATCGAAGCAGTTGCCGGCTCGTTCGCGCTTGCATCGCAACTGACCGGCACACAGAGTGCGGCCGGGATATCCGGCCGAATCAGGGTGGTAACGCGTGGCGCCCCTCGTCCCTGAGCGAGGGGCGCTTTTCATTGGCGGTACGAAATCAGGGAGGAGCATGGGATGAGCGCACCACCAGCCAGCGCGCAGGAGCTTCGCCAGCGGGCGCTCGAGAGCCTCGAGCGGGCGACGAGCCAGGACGAGCTTGCCGAGTGGCACCGCGAGTACCTGGGGCGCCAGGGTGCGATTAGCCAGGCGCTACGCGGCATCGGCCAGCTTCCCGCCGAGCAGCGTCGCGATGCCGGGCAGGCATTGAACGACCTGCGCGAGGAGCTCGAAGCGGCATTTCTGGCTCGTCAGGATCGTGTCCGTGCCGAGGCGCTGGAAGCGCGCCTGCAGCAGGAGACGGTCGACGTCACACTGCCGGGACGTCGGGGCCGCGTCGGCAGCTTGCACCCGCTGGCGGCCATGCAGCGCGAGGCGATGGACGTTTTCGCGCACCTCGGCTTTCAGATGGTCGAGGGGCCTGAGGTCGAATATGGCAAGTACAGCTTCGACATGCTCAACATCCCTCAGGACCACCCGGCGCGGGATGTCTGGGACACGATCTTCATCGAGTCCGGCGAGCAGGAGATCACGCTCCGGCCGCACACCTCGCCGATGCAGGTGCGGGTGATGCTGAGCCAGGATCCTCCGGTGCGCGTCGTCGTCCCGGGTCGCGTGTATCGGTACGAGGCGCAGGACGCGACCCACGAGTGGCACTTCCAGCAGATCGAGGGGCTGGCCGTCGACCGCAACATCACGATGGCGGACCTCAAGGGCACGCTGGCCGAGTTTGCTCGCCAGATCTTCGGCGCTGAGCGGCGCGTGCGCTTCCGTTGCGACTACTTCCCGTTCGTCGAGCCGGGCGTCGACATGTCGATCGACTGCCCGTTCTGCGACGGCAAGGGCTGCCGGACGTGTAGCGGCACCGGCTGGATCGAGATCCTCGGCGCCGGCATGGTGCATCCCAACGTGCTGGCCTGGTCCGGCTACGACCCGGAGGTCTACAGCGGCTGGGCATTTGGGATGGGTATCGACCGCCTGACGATGCTCCGCTACGGCATCAACGATATTCGCAGCTTCTACCAGAACGATCTGCGCTTCCTGCGGCAGTTCCAGCGCGCGCGGTTGTAGGAGGGTCCGATGAAAGTTCCCGTCAAGTGGCTTAAGAGCCTGGTGCCGACGGATCTCAGCGCCCAGGAGATCGCCCGCCGGATGACGATGGCCGGGCTGGAGGCTGAGAACATCGAGCAAATCGGCGACAGCTGGGAGCACGTCTATGTGGGCGAGGTCGTGCGCGTCGAACCGCACCCGGATGCCGACCGCCTGACCCTGCCGCATGTCGTCGCCGGCGAGCACGAGATTACCGTCGTCACCGGCGCCCCGAATATCGCCCCCGGCCAGAAGGTGGTGCTGGCCCTGGCTGGCGCGCGGCTGATCGATCCCTACGCCGACGAGTTGAAGTACCGCACACTCAAGCCCAGCACGATCCGCGGCGTGCGCTCCGAGGGCATGGTCTGCTCCGAGAAGGAGCTGGGACTGTCCGACGAGCATGAGGGCATCATGATCCTCGACGACGACGCGCCGGTGGGGGTCCCGCTGCGCGAGTACCTGGGCGACGAGGTTATTGAGTTCGAAATCACGCCGAACCTCGTCCACGCCTTCTCGGTGCTGGGCATCGCCCGCGAGCTGGCCGCGATCCTGGGCGAGCAGGTTGAGGAGCCGGCTCTGGCCGACCTCTCGTTCGTGCCGCGCGCCGATGAGAAGGTTGAGATCGCCGCGCCCGAGCATTGCGGCCGCTTTACCTACACGCTCTTCGAAAACGTCACCATCCAACCGTCGCCCAACTGGCTGCAGCGGCGGCTTACCGCGGCAGGCCTGCGGCCGATCAACAACTACGTCGATGTCTCGAATTACGTCATGCTCGAGATGGGCCACCCCACCCACCCGTTCGACGCAGACAAGCTGGCGAGCGACGAGATCGTCGTCCGGCTGGCCCGGCCCGGCGAGCGCATTACAACGATTGACCATGTCGAGCGGGAGCTGGATGCCGAGACGCTGGTCATCGCCGACCGCGAGAAGGCCGTCGGCATCGCCGGCATCATGGGCGGTGTCGACACCGAGGTAACTGACGCGACCACCCGGGTGCTGCTCGAGTCTGCCTGGTTCGAGCCCAAGTCGATCCGGCGCACGACGCGGTACCTGCGGCTCAACACCGACGCCAGCGCCCGCTTCGGGCGCGACATCGACCCTAACGGCGCTTCGCTTGCCGCGCAGCGCTTTGTCGAATTGATCAAGGAGATCGACCCGGGCGCGCGGGTCGTCCAGTACGCCGACCAGTTCCTGCGCCCGCGCCAGCGGCGCACGGTGGCAATGCGCTACGCCGAGATCGAGCGCCTGCTGGGCATGACGGTGCCGTTGGAGCGCGTGCTGGAGATCTTCGAGCGCCTGGACTTCGAGCCGCAGGTTGATGACAGCGGCGAGGAGACGATCATCGTCGCCCGCCCGCCAACATACCGCAACGACGTGACGATCGCCGCCGATCTGGTCGAAGAGGTCATCCGCATCCACGGCTACGAGCACATCCCCGAGACCCTGATCACCGGGACGGCCGTGCCGGTATCGCGGGAACCGGCGCGGCTGGTCGACCAGATCGCCCAGAACGCGCTCGTCGAGGCAGGGCTGTTCCAGGTCCAGACCTACACCATGATCAACGAGGACGATCTGTTGGCGCTCTCGCCGTCCGGTGACCAGTTGCCGGAGGTGCTGGGCGGCTACCCGCGACCGGAGGAGCCGTTCGTGCGCGCCGCCAACCCGCTGCGCGCTGACTGGGTACTGATGCGCCCCACGATGCTGCCCTCAGTGCTCAAGATCGTGGGCGAGAATTTGAAGTACACCGACTGCGTGCCGGTCTTCGAGACGGCGCGCACCTACCAGCCGCGCGGGCTGGATGAGTTGCCCGACGAGCGCCGCGGCGTCGTTATCGTCCTGGCCGGCAATCGCGACCGTTTCGGCCTCTACAACAGCGAGCCCGAAAGCTTCGACTTCTTCGACATCAAGGGCGTGGTCGAGCACCTGCTGACCCGGCTCGGCGGCGACGAAGCGGAGTTCCAGCGTGTCAGTCACCCCTCGCTGCATCCCGGCCGCGCCGCTGCCGTCAGCTTGAAGGGCGTGCAGATCGGCGTCCTCGGCGAGTTGCACCCGCGAGTCGCCGAGCGCTTCGGCATCAACGCGCGGACCGCCGTCGCCGAGATCGACCTGGAACCGTTCTGGTCGCGCCTCAACGCGCCCTGGAACGTCCGCCCGGTCGGCCGCTACCAGCCGGTGCGCCAGGACTTCGCCATCGTGGTCGAGGAGCACGTGCCGGCGGCGGACGTCGAGCAGGCGATCCGCGCCGGAGCCGGGCCACTGGCGACCGAGTTCGTGCTTTTCGACATCTACCGTGGCGAAAATCTGGAGCCGGGCACCAAGAGCCTTGCCTACCGCGTGACCTTCTCTGCGCCGGATCGCCAGCCGGCGGAGCACGAGATCGAGCGCGCCCGCGACCGGATCGCCAAGTCGGTGCGCCGGCAGGTTGGCGGATCGCTGCGCGCATAGCACACTAGCGAGCGGAGTTCTTTGGGACACAGGACGGGAAGCACCGCAATACAACGCCGCAGCGCAACGCAATCCAGTCAGCCGGTCGACCGGCCGCGAGGCACCTATGACCGCCTGCCCGACGAGTGGCAGCGGTTGCGCCAGCTTGAAGACCGGCTGACCGACCTGGTCGCCGCCCACGGTTACCGCCGTGTAGAGACGCCGGTCATCGAGCATGCCGAGCTGTTTGCCCGTAAGCTGGGCGGCGAGCGGCTGGCCCAGACCTACCAGTTCAGCTTTCGCGGCCGCGAGCTGGCCCTGCGCCCGGAGCACACGGCG
>DATGQR010000446.1:0-2531 GCA_035304105.1 Thermomicrobiales bacterium
CGATCGCCGATCTCGTCACTGCGGGCTTGCCGTCGATCGCGCTGCGCGGTCCCTCCCCGCAAGGCGGGGAGGACAGGAGGGGGTCTGGCTCGGCACGCGATGCACAGGATGGAAGCGTGCGGCAGCCAGGCGCCGCTACGCGCACGACTCGATTCGACTCGCATCGCGCTGTCGCACGCACGCCATCGTCTGCAAAAAGTGTGACTGCCATGTCACAGCGCGCTTACGAAATGCATAGGCCCGACTCATGCTCTCGACGTGCCGGACGGCGCCTCGCGAGTCGCTTCGAAGACCTTCGCTGGCGCCGCAATGGCGCCGTTCAACGAGTCATCGATCGATGAATTCCGAGTCAGAATCCGACTCGCGGATGCCTGCTCCGGTCATCGGCGTCAGCGACGCCGATCTCGACCGCGCCGCCTCCATCATCCTCGCCGGCGGACTGGTCGCGATGCCCACCGAGACCGTCTATGGCCTCGCCGCGGACGCGACCAACGGCGTTGCCGTCGCCAGGATTTACACAGCCAAGGGTCGCCCTTCCTTCAACCCGCTCATCTGCCATGTCAGCGGCCTCACGATGGCTGAAGAGCACGCCGAATTCACGCCGCTCGCGCGTCGGCTCGCGGAGCGCTTCTGGCCTGGCCCGCTGACGCTCGTCCTGCCGCGCAAACCTGCATCGGCGATCGCCGATCTCGTCACTGCGGGCTTGCCGTCGATCGCGCTGCGCTCGCCAAAACATGTTGCAGCGCTTGGACTTATCGCGCGCGTCGGCCGTCCGCTCGCCGCGCCATCGGCAAATCCATCGGAGACACTTTCACCGACGACGGCCCAGCACGTTGCTCATAATCTTGCATCGAAAATCGATCTGATCCTCGACGGCGGCGCCTGCGCGGCGGGTCTTGAATCGACCATCGTGGCCCCAGGCGAGAGAGGCGCCGTGATGCTCCGTCCGGGCGCCCTTGCCCGTGCCGAGATCGAACAACTCACAGGCCCGCTCACATCTCCCGAGGCGGCCGCAGGCGTTCTCGCGCCCGGCATGACTCGGCGTCACTACGCACCGCGCGCCCGCCTCCGACTCGATGCGCTCGACCGTCGTCCGGGGGAGGCCTATCTCGGCTTCGGCGCGCCGCCCGAAGGCGTTTCACCTTCTCTCAACCTTTCGATTCGCGGCGACGTGGAGGAGGCGGCGGCGAACCTCTTCGCGATGCTGCGCACGCTCGATGAGCAACACGACTCGATCGCCGTGGCGCCGATTCCGATGGAGGGAGTCGGAGAAGGAATCGTTGATCGCCTCAAACGAGGTGCTGCACTCGCGCGAAAAGATAGTGTATGAACAGATTCGTCGAATCGTTTTCGTACGAGACCGCTTCGACGATCATGGGTGCAGAGCTCGCTAGCGAGCGCCACCCGAGGGACCATTAAGGAGACTTAGAATGGCCACGAAGAAAAAAGCGACGAAAGCCGCCGCTAAAAAACCCGCGAAGAAAAAAGCGGCGAAGAAGAAATAGTAGTCGCTACCTCTTTGCGTTCGGCAGCCAGTCCTTGGCTTGAGCCGCGAGCGCACTGGGTGGGCAACCATCCGAGCCGCGGCCGCCGAATTCCCAGAGACTGAGTGCATTCATCGCGCCCATCTGGACCTCCAGATGGGCGCGAACTCTTTTCTGGCTCTGCGTATCCGGCTCTTGCGCATCCGGCTCCGCGCCCCCCGACGCCTCCGCCAGCCGTCGTTATGCTCGCCGACCCCCGAGCACACGCCCGCCCGCGCGCATTACGCAGAAATCATTCAGCTTTGGCTAGAATTCCAGCCCACTCGCCGCTGTAGCCGGCGCGATTTGGAATTGTGGATACCCTGCCTGACCGGTAGGCTTGGCCGGCTGCCTGGGGCGGCGCGTTTGTGCGGAAATCTGACGTCATGATCGAGATTCTTATCATCATCGCCGCCGTCCTGGTGGCCGCCCTTCTGGGCTTCATCATCTACCGCGCCATGCGCACCTACGACGCCGGCGCCCACGCCACCTTCATCACCACCCGGGACGGCGACTTCTACGGCGCCCTGCGCGCGCCCATGACCATCTGGGATCCCAACATCAAAGTGCTGCGCGACCGCCATGCCCCCGACATCACCATCATGACGGCCGACGCCGGCGGTAATTATTATGAGAAGACGCTGGTCAACCGCCGCACCGGCGAAATCTCGCTTCGCGTCCATGTCTGCGCGCCCCGTCCCTTCGTCGCCCGGACCAGCGACAAGCGCTCGCTGATCATCCGGCCCAAGGTCGCCTTCCAGCTCGACATCGACCGCATCCAGATCCCCACCCAGATGGAGGCGTTCGGCGCCACCTTCGGCTCCCGCATCGAGAACCTCTTCGACAACGCGATCGGCCAGTTTGAGGACCAGGAGGTCTTCGCCCGACAGCGCGAGATCGAAAGCCGCATCCTCGGAGAACTCATCGCCATGGAAAACCCGGCCCCGGATGACGCACAGACCGCCGGCATGCCCCTGGGCGTCAAGATCTACGAGGCCATGTTCTCCT
>DATGQR010000447.1:0-9052 GCA_035304105.1 Thermomicrobiales bacterium
AGGTAGGCGGTCTCCGGGCGGATGACCTGAGCGCCAGCGTCGTCCTGCAGCGCCTCGCGCAAGTTGAAGATCGTCTCGCCATCGCGGGCCACGATCTCCAGGATCGGGTTGGGGGCGAGGTTGCGGCCCCCGTTCGCGAACGTCGCGTAGGTGCTGGTCAGCTCGAGCGGCGAGACCTCGCCAGCGCCCAGCGCCAGGGCCAGTCCGTAGAAGTCCAGACCGCGCCACAGGCCGGTGCGCACGCCGAGCTGGTGGGCCAGGTCGATCGTCGGGCCGATCCCGGCGAACTCCAGCGTCTTGACCGCAGGCACGTTCAGCGAGCGGGCCAGCGCTTCGCGCGCCGTGACGGCCCCGTAGTGGATGCGGGTGGTGTTCTGCGGCACGAAGACGGGCGTGGGCGCGCCGGGCGTCGAGTACTGCACGGGGTAGTCGAGGATCATCTGCGCCGGGTTCCAGCCCTGCTCGAAGGCGGCCGCGTAGACGACCGGCATGAAGGCCGAGCCCGGCTGACGCTCCGAGGTGGCCACGTTGAACTGGCCAGCGATCGAGTCATCGTAGTAGTCGCGCGAGCCGACCATCGCGACGATCTCGCTGGTGCCGGGCAGCATCGCGACGATGGCGCCGTTGTCGGCGTTGTAGGGCTCGAGCGTCTCCAAATGCTCGGCCAGGGCGCGCTCGGCCTCTTGCTGGAGGTTGATATCGAGCGTGGTACGCACTGACAGGCCGCCACGGTAGACCAGTTCGGCGCCCAGGCGCGCCTCCAGTTCGCCGATCACATAGTTGACCCAGTGGGGCGCCAGGATCTCGGCGCTCTGGCGCGGGTAGATCACCAGCACCTCCTGCCAGGCGGCTTCGGCCTCCTCGCGGGTAATCGCGTCGGCGTCGACCATCTGGTTGAGGACGTAGCGCTGGCGCGCCTTGGCGGCCGCCAGATTGACGGTCGGATCATAAGCGCTCGGCGCCTGGGGCAGCCCGGCCAGGAGCGCGGCCTCCGGCAGCGTCAGCTCGGCCGGCTCCTTGTCAAAGTAGGCGCGCGCCGCGGCGTCGATCCCATAGGCGCGGTTCCCGTAGTAGATCGAGTTGAAGTACATCTCAAGGATTTCTTCCTTGCTGTACGCCTGGGTGAACTGCGTCGCGACGATCGCCTCGCGCAGCTTGCGCTCCAGCGAGCGCTCGGTGCCGATCGTGTCCGGGTAGAGCTGGCGCACGAGCTGCTGGGTGATCGTGGAGCCGCCCGAGCGGCCGTCGCCGGTCAGGGTGATGTAGACGCCGCGGATGATGGCGATCGGGTCGACGCCGAAGTTGCTCCAGAAGGTTCGGTCTTCGGCGGCGACGGTAGCGTCGACCAGGTACATGTTCTTGCCGTTGTCGGTGATGTCGTCGAGCGTGCGGTAAGTGCGGAAGCCAGTCTGCGGGTCGTTGACCTCGTAGAGCAGATTCCAGTTGCGATCGTAGATGCGGGTTGTCTCGAACTGGCGCGCCTCGACGGCGTTGAGCTCGGGCAGATCGGCGCTGTAGTAGGTCCAGATTGCCAGCCCGGTGACCGTCCCGGCCAGCAGCATCACCGTGATCATAGCGCCGGAGAAAATCAGCCCGATAGTGAGCGTGCGAAAGAGCGTCAGGCCCTTGCGGCGGGCGCGATGCTCGCGCGCCAGGCGCAGCGATGCCAGTCGCGCCGCGCGCTGGTGCCGCGTGCCGCGATGTACGATGCCTCGTCGGGTTGTTCGCCGAATCCGTCGTCGCGCCATCTACACTTCATCGCACCAGGACTACCGATCCAACGACGCTATAAGCCTACACCCGGCCAACGCGTGACGCGTACGTACGTCAAGCGGCACCGCGCCCCCGATCAAGCAGCTCCCCGGCCAACCATGTAGGCGTAGTCGCCGGCCTCGACGTGCGTGGCGACGCCGCGCAGCAGGACGAGCAGCGACACCTCGAAGGGCGCGCGAATCTCCTCCAACACCTCGAAAGACTGGGCGTTGACGACCGTGCCGAGCAGCGTCCCTCCCGGGACCGCTGTCCCGAGCTGGTCCAGCCCGACCGCCGGCACCAGCAGGCCGCCGTGGTGCGGGCGAATCACCGCCAGCTCATCAATGATCGTCTTGGGCCCGAAGTCCACGACATCGCCCTCCAGCATCCCGACGTGACGCAGGGCATTCTCGAGGCCAGACAAGGTGCGCTCCGCGTACTGCTCGTCAGCCAGCAAGCCGCCGCCCAGCTCGGTGACGACGCAGCGGATGTCGCGCTTGACTGCCTCGGCGCTCAGCGTGCCCTGGTAACCAGGCCCGCGGTAGAGAAACGGCGTGTCGAAGGTTCGGGAAAGCGCTTCATCGTTCTCAATGTAGGCATAGTCGACGGTCGCCATCGCGCCGCCAGCGTGGAGGTCGAGCAGCACATCGAGGCCGTCGAGGAACTGCTCGACGAAGGCGTGGCCGAGCTGCTCTGTCAGCCAGCCATTGGGGTCGCCCGGGAAGGCGCGGTTGAGGTTCTGCATGTCCTGGGGCGTGTGGCGCGTGTGCGACTGGAACGCCAGCGGGTTGACGAGCGGGGCGACGAGCAGGCGACCGGCGATCTGGCCCGGATCAATCTCGGCCAGCAGGCGACGCAGCGCCTCGATCGGCGCGACCTCGTCGCCGTGGACGGACGCAGTGATCCCGACCGTCGGGCCGGGCCGCGCGCCCCGAATATCGTGGACGGCGATCCTCAGCGGCAGCCCGGTCGCCAGCGTGCCCACTTCGATCCAGCGCAGCTCACGTGAACCTGACATCAGCGCTCTCCTCGTGTTCAATCATCGCGACGGCCTAGAATACGCCATAGACACCGCTCCTGCGTTGCGCACGATCCTGTAGTCGCGGAGTCAGTTTGACCGACGCAGCCAGCACTCCACGCCGACACGCCCGCCGGCTCGCGAAAACCGGCCTGGCGGCGGTATCCCTATTGCTATTCCTGGCCTGCGCCGGAAGCGACGACGACGCCGACGCGCGGCCGGCACGCACGCCAACGTTGGCCCCGACGCCGGTCGCCAGCTTGCCGGGCAGCACGCCGACCGAGACTGCGCCGAACCCGTCATCGACCGCCGTGCCCCGGCCGACGGCGATTCGCACGCCGAGCGCCGAGGAGCAGCCCTCCGTGCTGGATATCGTCATTGACCGCGCCGCCGAAGATTTCGGCGTCGGACGGGGCATGATCAATGTCGTCAGCCACGAGTACCAGACCTGGCCGTCGACCGCGCTGGGCTGCCCGGAACCCGGCCGCTTCTACGCCCAGATCGTCACCACCGGTTATCAGGTCATTCTCGCCATCGGCGACGTCACGGCGGTCTACCACGTCGATGAGACGGGAGCCGCCATCGTGCGCTGCAATGACGCCATCGAGATCAAGCCTTAGCGTCCCCCTTGCGGTGCTTTCGACGGGCGGCGCGGGCCTGCTTGCGCTCGTTCGTATCCTTGAGGGTGGAATGGGGCGCGTGTCCCTGACCAACCAGTTCACGTCCCTAGCAGCTTGCCGCCCGGCAAGCGTGAGGAGCACAGCATGACAGCCAACGCGGCCCCCGATCGGATGACGGTCGAGATCTGGGCAGATATCGTCTGCCCGTGGTGCTACATCGGCAAGCGGCGCTTCGAGGCGGCGCTGGCCAGGTTCGAGCACCGCGACCGGGTGGACGTCATCTGGCGCAGCTTCGAACTCGATCCCAACGCCCCGGCCCGCGTCGAAGGCAGCCTGGACGAGCGGCTAGCCGACAAGTACGGCGTCTCGCGGGAAGAGGCGGCGGCGATGAACGCGCAGGTGACGGCCGTCGCCGCCGACGAGGGGCTGCACTATCGGCTCGATATCGCGCGCCCCGGCAACACCTTCGACGCCCATCGGCTGATCCACTTCGCTCGCGCCAAAGGGCTGCAGGAACAGGCCCAGGAGCGGCTCATGCGCGGCTACTTCACCGAGGGACTCGACCTGGGCGATCCCGAAGCGCTGATCGCGGCACTGGCCGAGATCGGCATCGATGCGAATGAGGCGCGGGCGGTGCTGGAGAGCGACGCCTACGCGGCCGACGTACGCGCCGACGAGCAGCGCGCGGCCATGTTTGGCATCCGCGGCGTGCCGTTCGCCGTCATCGACGAGGCCTTCGGCGTCTCGGGCGCGCAATCCTCCGATGTCTTCCTCAGCGCGCTGCAGCAAGCCTGGGCGGCCGCCCACCCGCTGAAGACCGTCTCCGGAGCCGAAGACGGCGCCTTCTGCGAGGGCGCCGATTGCGCCGTACCCCCAGCGGAAGCAGCCTCCGGCGACGACGACTGACCCTGGTTCAGCTTCAGCGCGCGACGAAAACGCGCGGCTGCTCTAATCTCTACGCCCGACGGATGATGGCGAGCGAGAGAGGGCAAACCAATGAGCCGGGGTAACCAGGAGTCGATCAGAAACACCGACGCGTACTACCACGTCGTCCTAGAGCGCATCCCACCGCGCGCCGAGCCGGCCTTCCACGAGCCGGAAATGCAGGAGCGCGTATGGGGCCGACGCTGGGGTGTGCTCAATGACGTCGGCACGCTCAAGATCGTCGCCCTCCACCGGCCCGGCAACGAGATGGAGACGATCGACCCCGACAAGTACGACGACACGATCGAGGCGCTGATCGACGACCGCGAGCAGTGGTACTGGCGCGACGTCAACCCGCCGGACATCGCGCTGATGCAGGCCCAGCACGACGGCCTGCGGGCGGCGCTGGAGGCGGAAGGCGTCGAGATCGTCGAGATCGGCGGCTCGGGCGGCGACGTCAAGGCCGTTTTCACGCGCGACATGGCGATCGCGATCAACGGCGGGGCGATCGTCTGCCGGATGGGTCCGGTCGGCGTGCCCTACGGCTACGGGCGGCGCGGAGAAGAAGCCTACGTCACGCGGGCGCTGGTCGAGCTGGGCATGCCGATCATCCGCACGATCGCCGGGACCGGCCTGCTCGAAGGCGGCTCATTCTGCTTCCTGAACGAGCGGGTCGCGGCGGTCGGGATGTCCTATCGCCAGAACGAAGAGGGCGCCCGGCAGCTGGAGGAGGCACTGGCGCTGACCGGGGTGCGGCTGATCCGCGTGCCGCTAACTGGCCATTCGCTGCACCTCGACGGCGCCATCGTCATGGTCGATCACGACAAGGCGCTGATCAATGTCACACGGTTGCCCTACTGGTTCCTGGACGAGTTGAAGGCGCTCGGCATCCAGGCGATCCACGTCTGGCCGGGCGAGGGTCACGCGGTCAACTCGCTGGCCGTGAAGCCGGGCCGTATCCTGATCTCGGAAGGCTGCCCGCGCACGGTCGAGCGGCTCCACGCCGCTGGTATCGAGACGGTCGAGGTGCCCTACAGCGAGATCCGCAAGAACGGCGGCGGTATCCACTGCTCCACCCTGCCGCTATTGCGCGAGGCGGATTGACCCGCGGGGCTGCAGCAGCGCCGCTAGACCAGGCCGGCCGCGAGCAGGAATCGATCGCCGCAACCCATGGTCGGCCCAGCCTGGCCTATAGAACCAGCGTCAGCAACCCTGCCCCTACCAGCGCGCCGGCCCAGACGCGATCCAGGTTGAACCAGGAGCGCCGCAGGATGGCGACGCCGAACTTGTCGTAGACGAGGACGGCGATCAGTGCCATCGCGGCGAACATTGCGAGGGAATGCACGCCAACGCTCATCAGATCCTCGAACCTCGATGCGGCCGCGACGCTGTGCGTGGCATGGCCGGCATCGCTGGCGTGGCCGAGATGTGCCGCGTGCGCCGACTGGACGGCGTCGTCCGACTGCAGCTGCAGCACGAACGGGACGAGCATGAGGCCAGCGCCGTGCGCCGTCGCCATCAGGAATGACCAGGCGGCAAGCTCGCGGCCGCGCACGCGCATCCCGACCCAGCGAGGGTGAGACAATGGCCGCAGCCACTTGAAAAGCCCAAAGGTGATCAGCAGGATCGCCGCGAACACCTCCAGGGCGCCCAGGTCGATCCAGTCACGCGCCAGTGCCACCAGGGCCACCACCAGTCCAACGGAGGCAGCGTGTCCCAGGGCGATCGGTCCCAGCGCGCGGACGACGGCCGCGCGGCGTTGCTCCTGCAATCCGCGCATGACGGCGAAGAGCCAGCCCATGCCAGGGTTGAGACCGTGGAACGCTCCCAGCACGATGAGCGGGAGCAGGACGGTGTAGTTGCTCATCTCATTGACCTCACAGACGCTGCTGCGGTCCGGGCGAGGTGCCCGGGTTCGCGCGACGATTTGCCGGACGGCGGTAGGGCGGGCCGCCGGGCGACCGGCGCCCCGCCCCCTGGGAGCTAGGCGCGAGCCGCCGTTCCGTTCGGGTAGCAGTACGAGTCAGACGACGCATCGCCGCCCTGCAGGCGCACCTGATGCGGGCGCAGATCGCCGAACTGAGGGAAGAACGCGGGGTCGAGCAGCATCCCGCCCTCCGGCGGCACATCGAACTTGGCCGCCCAGCCACGGACGCCTTCGGGGTAGAACTGCGCGTCCCAGGCGGCGTAGAGCGAATTGGTCAGGTACACCCGCTGACCGTCCCGGCTGACCTCGACCATTTGCGGCCCGCCGTTGAGGGGCTGATCCGACGCCGGGTGCTTGGCCCGCCGCACGATACCGCCCAGATGGACCGAGCCGGTGAGCCTGGGGTTGAACGGGTCCGACACGTCGTACTGCTGGAACTCGCCCGTGCCCCAGCAGGAGACGTACAGGAAGCGGTCGTCCAGCGAGAGGTTGATATCGGTGACCAGGGGCGGGACGGCACCGAAGCCCTGCAGCAGCGGCGGCAGCAGTTCCGGATCGGCGGGCTCGGCCGGCACCTCGATGACCTTGCGTATCGCCCAGGCGCCACCATCGCGATACCAGACCCACACCGATGAGGACAGATCCTTCAGGCTGGTGACGACCCCGACGAAGCCGTATTCCCTGCTCGGATCGTGCGCCGGGCGCAGCTCGAGAACCATCTGCTGCTCGGCGCCGAGGTCGAGCGCCTGGACGTGGCGGCGCTTGCGCAGATCCCAGATGTGCAGGTGATGCCCGTACTTGCCGCCCAGCAGCAACTCGGGGTTCACGCCGTCCTCAATCATGTTCGGCGTGCCCCACTCGCTGGTGATCAGCGTGTCGTGGCCGAGATGCCACCAGAAGTCATACGCCAGGCGCTGCGGGCCGCGATCCTTTTCCCAGGCGCCCTTGATGTCGAAGTTCTGGTGGTCCATCAGGAAGATACCGCCCGGCCCACCGCCGTCCGGCGCGCCGAGCGCGCTGACGTAGATCGCGTCGGGCCCACAGTGGGTGGTGTGCGGCCGGCTGTAGCCGCTCTTGCCGTGCACTTCGTCCGGCTCGATCGTCTTGACGATGCGTGGCTGGCGCGGGTCCGGCTTGGTGTCGACGATGTACATGCGCGACGAGCGCAGGCCGGGCACGAGCAGATAGCGCCGCTCGACGTGCGGGTGGGGCATCGTCGGGCAGAGCGCGGCACTGCAGGCGTTCCAGCCGAAGTGGTGTAGCTCGTCGCCAGTGTGCGGCAGCGTGAGCCGGCCGACTTCTTGTCCATACGTCGGTGAATCCGGCTTGACGTCGAGGACGAATAGGGCGTCGGGCTTGGCACCGTGTGCGTCGATCGCGGCGACATAAGCCAGATCTTCCGGCGGGGCCTCCATGGCCGCGATGGGCGAGGTGTAGAACGTCGGGTCGGGAATCCAGGTAGTCATAGCAGTGTGCTCCTTGTCTCAGTATGGTCATGCGTGGAAGCTCGGGAGCCCGGCCGGCACCGAAGGGACGTCGGATCGACCTCCTCTCTTCACGGGCCGATCCGGGACCGGCCACGCTGGCCCAGCCCCGGATCGGGATCGCTGGCGCTAATCGAGGGCGATAGCACCGTCGAGGTAGAGCCGATAGCCGCTCGACGACGGATCGCGCTCTTCCAGCCAGTGGACTTCGAGCGTGTGGGTGCCGTCGCTCAGCCCATCGACTGCGAAGAGCACGCGGCGGTTCAACTGCGCGGGCGAGTAGAAGTCGACCGTGGCTATCAGCGCACCATCGACGTAGACGTCGGCCCGGCCGCCGTCGGGGCGCTGCATCCCAACGAGCGCCACACCGGTCCCGTTGAAGCTGTGGGCCGCCATGACGCCCGGCGCGCCGTTCGCGCGCGCGTAGGCGCCACCCCAGGCGTTCGTGGACGACAGGCTGCTCCAGGAGCCGGTATAGGCGAACTCAGTCTGCTGGGCGCCGCGCACCGCGAAGCTCTCGCCGGTCGCGAATTCACTGCTCGCGCCGGCATGGTCGGTCGCGCTGATCTGCAGTCGATTGGTCGTGCCAATCGTCACGGGCACGTCGTAGCTGCGCGCCGTGGCATCCATGGCGGGCGACAGAGACTCGAAGCCGCCACCATCGACCTGTAGCTGCAGATCCTGGCTGGCGATGCCGTCGTCCGGATCGCTGGCCGTCCAGTTCGCGGTGACGTTGACCGTGTACTCGCCGGCCGCCAGGTTGCCCAGCATCTGGCCCTCCGCCAGGCGCTGGGTCGGAGGGGTCACCTTTGGTGCGGCGTTGCCGCCCGAGAGCCGGACGCCGAGCGAGTAACGGTAGTTGTGATTGCCGCGCTCCCCCACCTGGCGCACCGCTACGAAGTAGCGGCCATCGATGGTTGGCGTGTAGACGATGCGCGACGTGAGGTGCTGGCTGCCGCTGTTGTTGTCCCAGGCCAGCTGGACCAGGCCGCCGTACTGCGTCATCCGATAGAGTGTCAGCGTCGTGTCGGCGCTGCTGCCATCCGGAGCCGTGCCCAGGTCGGACGTCTCGATGACGTAGGTGCTTCCGACGACGGCGTCGAAGGAGAAGAAGTCGACATCCTTGTCGGTGCACAAGGCCTTCTGCGCCGGAGGGTCGGCAGGGTTCACGGCCGGCAGCAGCAGCGATGCGCTATCGTCAACCGGCTCGCTCTGCCAGTCCCCGCACAGCGCCGTCCAGCCGAGGTCGATCGTGTTCTGGTACAGCGTGGCCATCGAGTTGCTCAACTCGACGTTGGCGGCCCAGTGATTCCAGAAGTCCTTGAAG
>DATGQR010000448.1:0-3578 GCA_035304105.1 Thermomicrobiales bacterium
TGGCTGCGAATTATCTTGATCTACGCTTGTGATCGGGTACTCATTTGCAGGTCCATTACCCTGAATGAGTTCTTCGAGGATGAATTCTTCGACTTCTTCGAGGTGGTCGATCATCGATTTCCGCGCCCGGGCAGGGTCGCCATCGCGAATCGCTTCGAAGATCGCGACGTGACGGGCGTAGGCGCGCTTGCGCCGCTCCAGGATGAAGGCGCGATGAGCCTGATAGCCGGTGTGGACCAGCGCGTTGAGCAGATCGATCACCTGCTGCGCGGCCTCGTTGTTGGCCAGGCTGGCCACCGCCCCGTGGAACTCACGGTCGTATTGGCGCGCGGCGACGCCCGTTCCGGCGCGGTGATAGGCGTCGTAGTGGCGCTCGAGCATCTCGCGCAACGACGCCACCCCCTCCTCGGTCGCCCGGGCGGCGGCGCGCTCGGCGAACGCCGGCTCGACGATCCGGCGCACCTCCCAGAGATCGCTGACCATATCGTGGTTGGTCTCGAAGACCATCGCCAGCGGGGATTCGGTGCCAAAGGCCGAGAAGCTCCGCACCAGCGTGCCGCCGCCGTGGCGGG
Organism: Thermomicrobiales bacterium; assembly: GCA_035304105.1. Taxonomy (GTDB): domain Bacteria; phylum Chloroflexota; class Chloroflexia; order Thermomicrobiales; family CFX8; genus JAUIIK01. The sequence goes on from DATGQR010000448.1 coordinate 573, forward strand.
ACTCGATGATCCCGGCGATCTCCAGCCCACGCAGCGCCTCCCGCAGCGACGCGCGGCTTACCTGCAACATGCGCGCCAGGTCACGCTCTGGCGGCAAGCTGTCGCCGGGCCGCAGGTTGCCGTCGCGGATCATGCGGCAGATCGCGACAGCAACGTGGTGAGACACCCGCTGCTTGCGGATCGGTGCAACGGCAAAGTCGTCGGGCATTCGCCCCCCGCCCGGGTGGATCAGTGGTCAGACCTTTTTCGAGTAACCCCACTATAAGTAGTGAGTGGGAAGCAGTCAACCACTCCTTTGGCCGTCGGCGCCGAGCGCGAACTACACTAGTTGCTCAGCAATGCGGCGGGATTGGGGCACCATCCGAATTCGTAGGAGCAGACAATGGCTCAATCACGGTCCTCAGAGCACATGCAACACGCGGCGATCCTGGACGCGCGCCCGTGGGTAAAGCACTACGAGCGCGGTGTGCCAGCCGAAGTCGACGTTCCCGATATCACACTCCCGCAGATGCTGCGGCGGACGGCTGAGCGCTTCCCCCGGAAGACGTTTGCCACCTTTTACGGCCGTGATTTCACCTACGGCGAGATTGACGAACAATCCGACCGCTTCGCCCACCGGCTGATCGAGCTGGGCGTCGAACCGGGCCAGCCGGTGATGCTGGTACTACCGAATGTCCCTCAGTACCTCGTCGTCGCCTATGGCGTGCTCAAGGCTGGCGGGATCGTCGCCGCCATCAACCCGCTGCTAACGGCGAGCGAGATCGAGACCCTCGCCGTCGAGTCGGGGGCACGGATCATCATCACGCTCGACCGCTTCTGGGACGTCATCGAGCCGCTGCTCGAGCGCGGGCAGTTCCAATCCGCCATCGTCACCGGTGTCGAGGACGGCCTGCCGCGCATCAAGCGCTGGCTCTATCCGCTGAAATACCGCAACGAGATGGTCGACGTGGCGCACGAGCCGGCGCGCGGCCGCTACCAGTACACGCAACTGCTCAAGGTCGCGCCGCCAGGCCCGGTCGACGTGCAGCGGGCGCCAGACGACGCGGCGGTGTTCCAGTTCACCGGCGGAACGACCGGGCTTCCGAAGGCGGCTGTGCTCACCCATCGCAACCTGGTGGCCAACACGATCCAGGTGACCAGCTGGCTAACACAGCTTCGCGACGGCGAGGAAGTGGTCATGGCGATCCTGCCATTCTTCCACGCCTACGGCGGCACGCTATGCCTCTTCATGGCAGTTCAGGTGGCCGCGCGCGTCATCCTCGTCCCGCGCTTCGACGTGAAAGACGTCATGGAACTGATCGAGAAGTACCAGCCGACGATCTTGCCCGGCGTGCCGACCCTCTACAACGCGCTGAATCGCGCCGCGCAAAACAACCCGGCTCGCCAGCGCGCGCTGCGTTCGATCAACATTTGCGTCAGCGGTGGCGCCCCGCTACCTCCGGAGGTCGCGCGCCGCTTCTCCGAGATCACCGGCGGCGTCGTGGTCGAGGGGTACGGGCTCTCCGAAGCATCGCCGGTCACCCACGTCAACCCGCTCGACGGCCGCGCCCGCGATGGCTCCATCGGCCTGCCGTTGCCGAGCACCGAGGTCCGCCTGGTCGACCCGGACACCGGCCTGGACGTCGGGCCGGGCGAGATCGGCGAGATCCTGATCCGCGGCCCGCAAGTGATGGCCGGTTACTGGAAGCGCCGAGAGGAGACGGCCGCCGTCCTCGACGCGGACGGCTGGCTGCACACCGGAGATCTGGCGCTGATGGATGAGGATGGCTTCTTCCGCATCGTCGACCGCATCAAAGACGTGATCATCACCGGCGGCGAGAACGTTTACCCGCGCGAGGTCGAAGACGTCCTGATGAGCCATCCGAAGATCCTCGAGGCCGCCGTCGCTGGCGTGCCGCACGCGGTCGGCGGCGAAATCGTCAAAGCCTATATCGTCGTCAAGCCCGGGGAGCAGCTCGATCGTCGCGAGGTGATCCAGTTCTGCACCCAGCACCTGGCACGCTACAAGGTGCCGCGCCAGGTCGAGTTCCGCGATGAGCTGCCGAAATCGGCCGCCGGCAAGATCCTCCGCCGTCTACTCGAACAGCCGACCGGCGGCGACAATGAAACCGGAAACTGATGGACAGGAACTTCGGCCCGCGTAACCCTTTCGCGTCGCTATGCGTTCTCAACCTGCGCGGGTAGAATCAACGAGCGACTACCCGCCGATCTTGGATAAGCCGCTGTGTCCGGGTGTGGGGATGGACACCGGCGAGAGCAACGACGAACGGGCGCGGGGCGCCCCATCCACCAATCCACAGGGGAAAGGGAACGCCAGCGATGCAACGGATAAGCAGACCTGCCTGGCGAGGTCTTGTTTCGATCATTCCGTTCATCTTCATCGCTTCACTGGCTTTACCGACGATCGCGCAGGAGACATCGGACGACAAGAACCAACCGCAGCCCGAACCGGTCATCGTTGACCCGTCGATCCAGGCTGTCTGGGATATCACCGACGGGCAGATCGCCAGTGGGGCCGTGCAGCGTGCCTGGGCCTTCGGGCCCGAACCAATCGCGGCAGCCTACGAGTACTACCCGCAGAGCCCGACGAACTTTCGCAAGGTCGTGTACTACGACAAGGGGCGCCTCGACCTGATCAACCCGCAGGCTCCCCCCGGCTCGATCTGGATGGTCAGCGGCGCGCTCTTGACGACCGAGATGATCACCGGCCAGATCCAGCTCGGTGAGACAGAGTTCGTCGACCGCGAACCGGCCGACATCCCGCTGGTCGGCGACCTCGAGCAGCCGAACCCGGTCACCTACGCCACGCTCGCTCCGCACGCCTCCGTACGCCCGGTCGACGACGACGCCCAGGTGGCGGTTGCGGATCCCGACAGCCCGCCAGAACCGGACGAGCCAGTCCGCCACCTCAACCAGGTCGGCGCGCCGGTCACCGCTCTGCTGACCGCCAGCGGCGAGATCATTCCGGACAGCGTCACCGACCACGACGTCACGATCGTCGAGTAA
>DATGQR010000449.1:0-2163 GCA_035304105.1 Thermomicrobiales bacterium
GCGCCTCGGGTTGTTCCAAGACGCCGGAGCTCGCCAGGTGCGAGCATGCCGAGCAGGTGGAAGCGGCCGAGCGGCACGGGGTCGACGCCTTCGTCACGCTCTACCACGGCTGCCACCAGACATTCCTGGGCGCGGCCAAGGGACGCGGCTTCGATGTGCTCAACTTCACCGACCTGCTGGTCGAGGGCCTGGGCGAAACACCGCACGCCGATGCCAACAAGGGGCTGCGGGCGCTCGACGACTGGGCGCTGGTCGCCGAAACCGCCGGCCCGTGGCTGGAGGCCAACGGCGTCGATATCGACCCGGCCTTCCTGCGCCAGAACGGCGCCGAGATCTTCTCCTCGGCCGAGTTCCGCGGCGAACTCGAATGCCTCGGCGGGGCGGCGAAGTTCGGGAGCATCAAGCGGCCGAACTGATCATGCTCATTCCGTGAGCCCCCGATTGGGCACGCTGTTTGCCCTCGCATGGCAAACACGGGAGCGATCGATGAGCGAAATCATGTACGGCAGCGCCAGCCCGGTCGGGCGGCGCAAGCCCAGGGGCGGCTGGCTCGCCCCCGCGCTGGTCGTGGTGGTCGTCGCGCTGCTGGCCTCCGGCGTCTTCTCGACCGATCCGGAGGTCGACGCCATCCTCGGCTCAACCGCGCCGGTCGCGGCCCCGATCCTGCCGACCGGCGCCGGCGATGACTCAGCCGCCGGCCCCATCGTAGTCGACGACCAGGCCGACTTCGTCGAGTTCGGCTTCGATAGCCAGAGCGGCGTGATCGCGCCGCGCGGCGAACCGGCGGCATCCGCGCCGACGCTGCAGTCTGGCGAGGCGCAGCGCCCTGTCCAGCGAATGTGATCTCCTGAGAGATGTAAGCGCTGGCTTCGATGCTCGATTGGCTGACGACCGTTATCGACGTTGCTGAGAATAGCGCTTGGCGTTATTAACGCAAACCCGGTTTTGTGTTAATAACGGTTCACGATATCACCACATACGTGAACAAGGCCTCTTCCCATGCAACGCGGACCAACCGGTCGCTACGAAACCACCCGAGTTGGCGGCGAGTCGGTGCATGCGTTCGTGCCGGCACCGCTCCCACCCACGCCCCCACTCGATCTCGCCGGCCGCCGTGCCCGCCAGCATGACGAGGCCTTGCTTGCCTGTGGACGGCTCGACGCGATCACCGCGCTTCTGCCCGACCCGGATCTCTTCCTGTATGCATATGTACGGCGCGAAGCCGTGCTGTCGAGCCAGATCGAGGGTACCCAGTCGTCGCTCTCGGATTTGCTCCTCTTCGAACTCGACGAGGTGCCGGGCGTACCTTTCGATGACGTCGTCGAAGTCTCCAATTACGTCGCGGCCCTGGAGCACGGGCTTGCTCGCCTGCGCGAAGGGTTTCCGCTATCCAATCGGCTGCTGCGCGAGATGCACGGCAGGCTCCTTGCGCGCGGCCGTGGCGCCGAGAAGCAGCCTGGGGAGTTTCGGACCAGCCAGAACTGGATCGGTGGGACGCGCCCCGGCAACGCGGGTTTCGTGCCGGTGCCTCCCGACCAGGTGCAGGACTGCATGGCCGCGCTCGAACAGTTCCTGCATGACGAGGCCTTCCCGCACTCGCCCCTGGTTCGCGCCGCGCTCGCCCATGTCCAGTTCGAAACGATCCATCCGTTCCTCGACGGCAATGGCCGGCTCGGTCGCCTGTTGATCGCGCTGGTGCTCCACCACGCCGGCGTGTTGCGCCAGCCGCTGCTATACCTGAGCCTCTATCTGAAACAGCATCGCGGCGAATATTACCGTCTGCTGGACGCCGTACGTCGCGAGGGCGACTGGGAGGCTTGGGTGGATTTCTTCCTGGAAGGAGTCCAGCGCACGTCGAGCGGCGCCGTCGATACCGCCCATCGGCTCCTGGCGCTTTTTCGCGACGACGGTGAACGGGTCGCGGCGCTCGGCCGTCCGGCCGCCAATGTCCTGCGGGTCTTCGGGTCGCTGCGCCGGCGCCCCCTGGCAACGGTCAACGACCTGGTCGCACGCTCCGGCGTCAGCTATCCGACGGCGGCACGCGCCATCCAGTCGCTCGAGAATATGGGCATCGTGCGCGAGATCACGGGGCGTCGGCGCGACCGGGTCTTCGCGTACGATGCCTATGTCGCCATCTTGAATGAGGGGGCCGAGCCGCTGTAG
>DATGQR010000450.1:0-12621 GCA_035304105.1 Thermomicrobiales bacterium
CGTCCCGGTGATGTTCGTCGACCGGCTGTTGCGCGGCGAGCTGCCGGCCTGGATCGATAATGACGCCCGCCGCGAGTTGGCCGCCCGCGCGGCCGGCGACGCCCTGATCTGGATCGGCGAGCGGCTGGGGCCGGACCCCGACGCCTGGACCTGGGGCGCGCTCCACCAACTGACCTTCAAGCACCCGCTCGGGCTGCTCTCGGGTCCGCATGGCCGGCGGGTGAACGTCGGCCCCTTCCCGGTCCCGGGCAGCCGCCACACGGTCAGCCCGATGGTCTGGCTGGCCGGCGACAATTTCGACGTGGTGGCCGGGCCCTCGTTCCGCTACGTGGTCGACATGAAGCGCGCCGATCTGGGCTGGATCACCAACACGCTGGGGCAGTCCGGCTCGCCGCTCAGCCACCACTTCCGCGACCAGGTGGATGACTACCTGCAGGGGCTGATGCACCCGCTCTGGCCACACGCCGTCAACCCTGCAAGCCGGCGGGTCATCGAGCCGGCGTAGGGATTTACGGCTTGCGGGCGAAGAAGAGGTAGCTCTCCAGCGCGTCGAAGGCGTCGCGCTGCCGGCGCAGGGCCTGCTTGAAGCGGTACTGGTGCCAGGCCAGTCCGGGGCGGGAGATGTAGTGCCGGTAGCGCCGCAGGCGGGCCTGGAAGACGCTGGGGTCGTCGGCTGGTGGCGGGATCTCCGCGACGGAATGGACCTCCTCGATCTGGAATCCGGCGCGCTCGATCATGGCGCACCATCCATCGCGGTCGAGCGGGATGGGTGTCGCGGCGGGTATGCCGAACGCCGCCTGCGAGACGGCATTGATCTCGTCAACCCGCGCCCGGGTGAGACCCGGCCGCCAGATGCGCTCGTTGAGCGCCAGCCGCCCGCCGGGGCGCAGCACGCGCGCGGCTTCCCGCAGCACCGGCTCCGGGTCGAGCAGCGCGATGACCGACTCCGCGAAGGCGGCCTCGCAGCTCGCGTCGTTGAGCGGCAGCCGGGCATTGAGGTCGTGGCGCACGAAGCGCACCCGCCCGGCCAGCCCAGCTCGCTCGATGCGCCGGCGCGCCGTCCGCAGCATCGCCGTTGACGTCTCCAGTGCCACCACCGAGACGCCCGGCGCGCTCGCCACCAGCTCTGTGGTCGTCCCCGGCCCGCAGCCCATCTCCAGGATGCGCTCGCCCGACGTGGGCGCCAGGAAATCCAGCAGCAATTCAGTGGCCGGCCAGCCGCCAGGGTGCAGGAACGCCCCGCCGAGCTGGGCTTCGGCGTCGAGATAGGTGATTCTCCTGGTGCTCATGGCGCGCCTCCCGCCGGAGCTCGCCTGCCTGGCGCGAATGCCGTTGGCCGGGCATGGTGACCGAACGAGTCATGTCAGGATGATCGCGGATCAGTCTATCGCTTTCCGGGTCGGACGGGGGCGGGCGCCGGATTTCGCTCTTGCCCCGCTATGATGCGGGAAACGCGGGTCTGGCTGGCGTCAGGCTTGTACAGTTCAGACCGCAGCGCCGCCGGGACCGGCCCGGCGAGCCGAGCGGGAAAGCAGGGGCGCGTGGACCGGCTCACAGACTCGATCTTGCTGGAAGGCATGCAGTTCTACGCCTACCACGGCGTCAACCCTGAGGAACGGGCGCTCGGGCAGCGCTTCCTCGTCGACGTCGAGCTGCAGGCCGATCTGCGCGTGCCGGGCCGCAGCGACGACCTGGCCGACACGATCAGCTACAGCGACGTCTACAAGCGGGTGCGCGACATCGTCACCGGGCAGCCGCGCGACCTGATCGAGGCGGTCGCGCACGAGATCGCGCTGGGCCTGTTGCGGGAGTTCCCGGCGCAGGTGGTGACGGTCACCGTGCGCAAGCCTGAAGCTCCCCTGCGCGGGGCGATGCTCGACGCGGCCGGGGTGCGGGTGACGCGTTACCGGAACGAACTCGAAGAGTGATGGAGTAGCAGCGTGGATCTGGAACGCATCGAAGCCGCCGTCCGGGAGATCCTGATCGCGATCGGCGAAGACCCCGACCGCGAGGGGCTGGTCGACACGCCCAACCGGGTGGCGCGCATGTACGCCGAGGTCTTCGCGAGCGTCGGCGCAGAGCCCGGCAGCGAACTGGAGGTGACCTTCGCCGAGGACCACCGCGAGATGGTCGTGTTGCGCGACATCCCCTTCGCCAGCTTCTGCGAGCACCATCTGCTGCCCTTCACCGGCGTGGCCCACGTCGGCTACATCCCCAACGGCCAGGTCATCGGCCTGAGCAAGCTGGCGCGCCTGGTCGAGTTCCACGCGCGCCGGCCGCAGATCCAGGAGCGCATGACCAGCCAGATCGCCGATTCGCTGACCGACCTGCTGCAGCCGGATGGCGTGGCCGTGGTGATCGAGGCGACGCACACCTGTATGACCGTCCGGGGCGTCCAGAAGCTGGGCGCGACGATGGTGACCTCGGCGGTGCGCGGCGGCTTCCTGCGCCGGGCCGAGACGCGCGCGGAGTTCTTCGGCGTGATTGGGCTTCCGATCCGATGACAATGCCTGCGACGCGCTGGGGCGACTACGAGCTGGTCTGGGGCGCGAAGACCTACGTCATGGCGATCCTCAACGTCACGCCCGACTCGTTCAGCGGCGACGGCCTGCTGGGGCAGGAGTCTGAGGCGCTGGCCCGGGCTGAGGCGGCGGTGGCCGAAGGCGCCGACATCCTGGACATCGGCGGGCAGTCGACTCGCCCCGGTCACACGCCGGTGTCGCCTGAGGAAGAGTTGCGGCGGGTGCTGCCGGTGCTGCGCGCGGTCGCCGGGCGCGTCAGCATCCCGATCTCGATCGACACCAGCTCGGCGCTGGTGGCCGAAGAGGCCCTGGCAGCCGGCGCGTCGATCGTCAACGACGTGCGCGGCCTGACCGCCGACCCGGAGCTGGCCGCGGTCGCCGCCCGGGCTGGCGTGCCGGTGGTCATCAGGCACGACGTTGGCGCCGACGGGCAGGGCGACCTGGTCACCAGCGTGGTCCGCGAGCTGGCCCGCCGGCTCGACCGCGCAGTTGCGGCTGGCATCGCCTGGGAGAACCTGATCGTCGACCCCGGCTTCGGCTTCGGCAAGGACTGGCGCGACAATCTGCTCCTGCTGCGGCGGTTGGGCGAACTGCGCGTGCTGGGCCGGCCGATCCTGTCGGGCACCTCGCGCAAGCGCACGATCGGCCACGTCCTCGGCCTGCCGCCGGAGGAGCGCGTCGAGGGCACGGCCGCCACGGTGTCGATGGCGATCGCGGCCGGCGCCGACATCGTGCGCGTCCACGATGTCCAGGCGATGGTCCGCGTGGCCCGCATGACCGACGCCATCGTGCGCGGGGCGGCCTGATGGCGCGCGCCTACATCGCCCTTGGCAGCAACCTGGGCGGCCGGCTGGAGAACCTGCGCCAAGCCCTGCAGCATCTCGCCCCGGCACTGAAGATCACGCGCGTCTCACCGGTCTACGAGACCGGGCCGGTCGGTTATCTCGACCAGCCGCGCTTCCTCAATGCCGTGGCCGAGGGCGAGACGGAGCTGGAGCCACTTGACCTGCTGCGCGCTATGCAGGCGGTCGAGGAGCGGCTGGGTCGCGAGCGGTCGTTCCCCAACGCCCCGCGCACCATCGACCTCGACCTGCTCTTCTACGACGACCGCGTGCTGGACCATGCCGATCTGACGCTCCCCCACCCGCGGCTGCACGAGCGTCACTTCGTGCTCGTGCCCCTGGCTGACATCGCCCCGGATCTGCTGCACCCGCGGCTGGGCCGCACCGTCCGAGAACTGCTCTGCGACCTGGCTGCCGAGTGGGATGGCGAGCGCGTCGATGCCGAGTTGTAAATTGCCCCTCGAACATATCCACTGTCCCCCGGAACCGCGTCCGAGCATCATCGTAGGGGTGGAGACGAGTTCCACCCCTACGGTCCTTGCGTGGCTCTGGGTGGAGCGCTAGCGAGACGGGGGTAGCGGGGCCATGCCTTCGCTAACGCTGACGTTCGACCTCTTCGGCACGTTCGTGTTCGCGCTGAGCGGCGCGCTGCTGGCGACCCGCAAGCAGTTCGACATCGTCGGCGTCGTCGTGCTCTCGCTGGTCGCCGGGCTGGGCGGCGGCATGACTCGCGACGTGCTGTTGGGCGCCCGACCGCCGGTCTCGCTCGAGAACCAGACCTACCTGTTCACGATCCTGGTCGCCGCGCTGGTCGGCTTCTTGCTCCCGACTGAACTGGAACGAGCTGTCGACAGCATCCGGGTGCTCGACGCGCTGGGCCTGGGCTTCTTCGCGCTGACCGGCACAGTGAAGGCTGTCGACGCGGGGCTGGGCCCCCTGGCGGCCGTGCTGCTCGGCGTCCTCACCGGTTGCGGCGGGGGCTTACTGCGTGATCTGCTGGCGTCGGAGACCCCGCTCCTGCTGCACCGCGACATCTACGCTCTGGCCGCGGCCTTCGGCGCCACGGTCTTCATCGTCGCGACCGAGTTGGGCGTTTCGGAGTCTCCCGCCGCCGTGTTCTCGGTCGCCTGCACGGTCGTCACGCGGCTCCTCGCGATTCGCTACCAACTCAATGCCCCGCGTCCGCCGGGAGGTCCCACGCAGCGGCACGATTCGCGCTGAGCGCGCCGGTCTAGCAGGCGGGTTGTGCCTTCGGCACGTGGAATGGCACGTCGATGACGACGATGTGCGGGCGGAAGAGCAGGGCCGTTTTCAGGCGCAGCGCCGTCTGGTTGTGCAGCAGGTGCTCCCACCAGTGGCGCGGCACGTACTCGGGCAGCACCACCGTCATCGTCGACTCGGGATGGACCTCCATGACGGCGTCGACATAGGCCACCAGCGGCCCCAGCAGCGAGCGGTAGGGCGACTCGATCACCACGAACTGGCCGGGCAGGCCGAGCGCGCGCCACTGCTGGCGGATCTCGTCCTCCTCGGCGGGTTGATCGGTGATGTGCAGGATCGTGACGTGCTCCGGCGGGGCCACCGCCAGCGCATAGGCGATCGCCTGGCGCGCCGGCAGGCCGAGGTTGGCGACCGGCACCACGGCGCGGATTTGGATCAGCTCCGGCCGCAGCCGCGTCTGGGAGTCTGGCCCGGATTGCTCCAGCGCTGCGACCCCCGCGTAGTGACGGCTGATCTTCCACATCACCCAGACCAGCAGGGGGATCAGCACCAGCACCATCCAGGCCCCGAGCGCGAACTTCGAGACGCCGACGACCAGCGCGACGACGCCGGTGACCGCCGCGCCGAGCGCGTTCACGCCCTGCCGCCAGCGCCAGCTACCAATTTCCTTGCGCACCCGCGACCAGTGCCGCACCAGGCCGGTCTGGCTCAGCGTGAAGGCGATGAAGACGCCGACCGTGTAGAGCGGGATCAGGTTGGTGACGCTTGCCTGGAAGATCCAGACCAGCAGCCCGGCGATGATCGCCAGTAGCAGGATGCCGCCGGTGAAGGAGAGGCGGTCGCCGCGAAATGAGAACTGGCGCGGCAGGTAGTGGTCGCGCGCCAGGATCGAGGCCAGCAGCGGGAAGCCGTTGAAGGCCGTGTTGCCGGCCAGCACCAGCAGCAGCGCCGTCGAGAACTGCACGATGAAGAAGAACACGCCGTCGCCGACCAGCGAGCGGGTGATCAGGCTGTTGACTGTCTCGGTTTCGTGCGGATCGGGGATGACGCCGATCTGGCCGGCCAGGAAGCTGAAGCCCAGGAAGATCGTCGCGAAGAGCGCGCCCATCATCACCAGCGTGATCCGCGCGTTGCGTACCTGCGGCTGCTGGAACGCCGGGACGCCGTTGGCGACCGCCTCGGTCCCGGTCAGCGCGACCGAACCCGAGGCGAATGCGCGTAGGACGAGCAGCACGCTAAGTGAGCGCGCGCCGGCTTCTTCGTCCCACTCGCTCTCCCAGCCAGGCGGGGCTACGAAATCGGGCAGGTCGCCGCTGGCGTAGCGGACCAGGCCGTAGCCGATCAGCCCCAGCACACTGACCAGATAGAAGTAGGGCGGGAACGAGAAGATGCGCCCCGACTCGCGCAGACCGCGCAGGTTCACCAGCGTCATGGCGGTGATGACGAAGAGCGCGAGGCCCACGCGGTGGTCGTGCAGCGCGGGAAACGCCGAGCCGAGTGCCGCGACGCCGGCCGACACCGAGACGGCGACGGTCAGGATGTAGTCGGTGAGCAGCGCGGCCGCGGCCACCAGCCCGGCCAGCGGCCCCAGGTTCTCGTGCGCCACGACATAGCTGCCGCCGCCCCCTGGGTAGGCGGCGATGACCTGCAGATAGCTGACGATCACGATGCCCAGCACCAGAATCACGGCCAGCGTGAGTGGCAGCGTCAGCGTCAGCGCGCCGATGCCGGCCAGCATCAGCACGCGCATCGACTCCTCAGTGGCATAGGCCGAGGAGCTGATGTTGTCCGAGGCGAAGATCGCCAGGCCACGCGGCACGCGCACGCGCTCGGCCGTCTCCGCCGAGCTTGGGATCGGCGTGCCGAGCAGCAGCCGGCGCGCCGGGGCGATCAGCTTGCCCAGGTGCGTCGCCGGCTGGGCTTCTCCCTCGCGCGGCGTGATGATGCCCGGCCGCACGCGGCGGAAGCCGGGGTGGTAAGCGATGCGTACGTGCCGGTCGCCGGGCCGCTCGCCCTTGACGATCTCGCGCCAGGACAGGCCGGTGTCGCTGGATTCATGCCCGTCCTTGTCCGGCATGCCGCGCTCTCGTTGCCTGCGCTCGTCAATCGAACTCTGCATCTCAGTGCTTCCTCGTCCGCCGGGCGTTCGGTGTCGGCGAGAGCTTGTGTCGGTCGATGATTGATCGATCGTTTGCATGCAGGTGTCGATCATGTCGCCTGTCATCCGCGCCGATCAGGATCAGGACCTGAGTTGAAGGTTGCATCGCGCACCGCTTTCGATCGGCTGGAAGCAAACTCGCAGCGATGAACGATATGACCGGCGGTGTTAGCGAGATATCAGGATGGCGGCGCCCGGCATCAAGAAGTCGTTAAGATCGCGCGCCGTCGTCGCCCGCCGGACGGAAGCGGTAGCCGACGCCGGGGTCGGTCAGGATGTAGCGCGGGCGTGCCGCGTCCGGCTCCAGCTTGTGGCGCAGTTGGTTGATATAGACGCGCAGGTAGTTGGTCGAGCCTTCCGACGCCGGGCCCCAGACGCGCGTCAGCAACATCTGGTGGGTCATCACCTTGCCGGCGTTGGTGGCCAGCTCGCGGAGCAGCTCGTACTCGGTCGGCGTTAGGTGGACCTCCTCGCCGTCGAGCGTCACGACGCGCGCCGCGAGGTCGATCCGCAGACGGCCGAAGTCGAGCACCGGGTCGCCGCTGGCGGCGCGGTTGGCGCGGCGCAGCGCCACCCGGATGCGCGCCAGCAGCTCCTCCATGCCGAAGGGCTTGGTCAGATAGTCGTCGGCGCCGGTGTCGAGCGCCTGGACCTTGTCGCGCTCCTCTGCGTGCGCCGACAGCACGATGATCGGCACGGTCGACCACTCGCGGATCTGGCGGATGACCTCGAGGCCGTCCGTGCCCGGCATCTGCAGGTCGAGCACGATGACGTTGGGCGGATCGGTCGCCGCACGGGTCAAGGCCTCTTCGCCGTCCGCAGCCAGCACCGGCTCGTAGCTGTTGGCGCGCAGCCCGGCGTTGAGCGCCCGGAGAATCTGCGGTTCGTCATCGACGACCAGGATGCGCGGTTTCACAGCGCGCGCTCCACTGGCTCAGGCGTTGACTGCCCGGCCATCGCCGCGTGCTCGTCGGCGAGCGGCAGGGTGAAGGTGAACGTTGCCCCGCCGTTCGGGTTGCTCGTGGCCCGGATCGTGCCGCCGTGGGCCTCGACGAACCCGCGGCAGATGGCGAGCCCCATGCCGGCTCCGCTGGTCCGCCCCCCGGCCCGCGCCCGGTAGAACATGTCGAAGATCTGCTCCTCCTCGCCAGCCGGCAGGCCGATGCCCCGGTCGATGACACTGACCGCGAGCATCAGCCCCTCGATGCGGCCCACGATCCGGATGGGCGTGCCGGGGGGCGAGTACTTCGCCGCGTTCTCGAGCAGGTTGGCGAGCACCTCGGCAATCATCACCGCATCGACGTCGACTAGCACGTCTCGCTCCGGCATCTCGACGACGATCTCTCGCCCCGCCAGCTGACGCTCCAGGCGCTCCAGCGCGTCGCGGACGATGCCTTCCGGGCTGTACCAGTCGCGAACCGGTTGAAGCGCGCCGGCCTCGATGCGCGAGAGATCGAGCAGATTGGTGACGATACGGTTGAGCCGGTCGGCCTCCTCGTCGATCGCAGCCATCAGTTCATAGCGGTCCGCCTCGTCCCAGTCGATGTCCGGCTGCATCAGCGTGGTGATCGATGCCTTGATCGAGGTCAGCGGGGTGCGCAGGTCGTGGGAGACGGCGGAGAGCAGCGCCCTGCGCAGCTCGTCGGTGCGGCTCAGGATCTCGGCGCGGGCGCGCTCGGCCGCCAGCGTGCCGCGCTCGATCGCCAGCGCCGCCTGGTTGGCGAAGGTTTCCAGCAGCCGCCGGTCGTCGTCGTTGAAGGGCTCGGACGCCTGCGAGCGCGCCGCCAGCAGCACGCCGCGGCGCTCGGTAGCCGTAGTGATCGGCACCAGCAGCGCATGCTGATCGCGCAGCGGCCCCGCGTACTCGCGCGCTGGCTGGACGTTCCGCGGCGAAGGCTCAGGGAAGGGCGTCGCGCTGGCGCGCCTCGCCTGCTGGTCCATCAGCAGCCGGCTCACTGCCCGGCGCAGCTCCCCGTCGGCGGTCAGGTCCAGGTTGGCGTCGGTGGTCGCGCCGATGATGACGTCCTCATCGTCTGAGAGCAGGATGGCGCAGATGCTGAGGTCGAAGGCATCGCGCACCCCGGCGACGATCGAGGCGAGCATCGCGTCGAGGTCGTCCGTCTGGACCAGCGCGAAGCTGAGCCGGTAGAGCGTCTCCATCTGCCGGCCGTGCCGGAGCGCTTCGAGCGTGCGGCTGCGCGCTCGCACGACGAGCCGCGAGATCAGGATCGACGCGCCGACGAAGGTGACCAGCGCCAGGATGTCGTGCGTGTTGGCGACGAAGAAGGTGTAGTGCGGCGCCGTGAAGAAGAAGTTGAAGGCCAGGAACGCGCCGGTCGCCGCCGCGATGCTGGCCTTAAGGTCCGCCAGCAGCGAGACCGCGGTCACGGCGATGAGGTAGAAGACCAGCACATCCACCGCGTCGAGGTAAGCGCGCAGCGGCAGGCACAGGCCCGTGACGCAGCCGACCGCGACGAGCGCCGCCAGATATGGGTTCATGGCGAGGATGCGGTCGCGCACGAGCACGTCCCTTCGCGCTCAGCCCGAAAATGGTCGCTCCGCTCGCTGCGCGCGGGTAATTGTGCGTGGTTGCGCCCCGGTGCGGCTAGGGCTCGCCCTGCGCTCCCTCGCCGGCCGGCTGGGCGACGACCGGTTGGAGCTCCTTACCGCGCGCCACCAGCGGGGTCGCCTTGCCGGGGGCCTGGGAGAAGTAGTTCGGGTCATAGAGGTGGCAGCGCACCTGGTGACCGTCCCCGACCTCGAGCAGTAGCGGCTCGACCTTGCTGCAGGCGTCGAAGGCATACGGGCAGCGGGTGTGGAAGCGGCAACCCGAGGGCGGGTTGATCGGGCTGGGCACGTCGCCTTCCAGCACGATCCGGCTGCGCTGCCGCGCCTTCTGCGGGTCAATAGTCGGCACCGCCGAGAGCAGCGCGCGGGTATAGGGGTGCAGCGGGTCGTCGTAGATCTGCGCGTTCTCGCCGAGCTCGACGATCTGCCCCAGGTACATCACCGCCACTCGGTCAGAGACCGAGCGCACGACTGAGAGGTCGTGGGCGATGAAGATGTAGGACAGCCCCAGTTCGTGCTGGAGATCCTGCATCAGGTTGATGATCTGCGCCTGGATCGAGACATCCAGCGCCGAGACCGGCTCGTCGGCGACGATGAAATCGGGGTTGACCGAGATCGCCCGGGCGATGCCGATGCGCTGGCGCTGGCCGCCAGAGAACTCATGCGGGTAGCGCTCGGCGTGGGTCGGGTTCAGGCCCACCCGCTCCAGCAGTTGGGCGACGCGGTCGCCCACCTCGTTCGACGGCACGATGTTGTGCAGCTTGAGTGGCTGCGCCAGGATCGAGCCGACGGTGCGGCGCGGGTTGAGCGACGAGAAGGGATCCTGGAAGATGATCTGCATGCGCCGGCGCATCTCCTTCAGTTCCTTGCCGGCGATGTGAGCTAGATCCTGGCCTCCGAAGCGCACCACGCCGCCGGTCGGGTCGAGCAGCCGTAGGATCGTGCGCCCCGCCGTGCTCTTGCCGCAGCCCGATTCGCCGACCAGTCCCAGCGTCTCGCCGCGATGCAGTGTGAAGGTGATGTCGTCGACCGCCTGGACGTATCCGACCGTGCGCTGGAAGACGCCCTTGGTGATCGGGAAGTACTTCTTCAGGTGCTGGACCTCCAGGATCGGCTGGCTGAGGTCCATCGTCGATTCGACCGCCGCCCCGCGCTCGATCTCGATGCGCTGAGCCTTCGCCTGGACTTCCGGATCCAGCTCTGGCCGGTCGCTGTTGTCGTAGAGCCAGCAGCGCACCGTCTGGCCGCTGGCGAGCGGGATCAGCGGCGGCTCCTCCTCGAAGCAGCGGTCGAAAGCGTAGGGGCAGCGCGGGTTGAACTTGCAGCCGCGCGGCATGCGCGCCAGATTCGGCGGCTGGCCCTTGATTGGCGTCAGCCGCACGCCGCGCTCGTCCTCGATGCGCGGGATCGAGTCGAACAGCCCCCAGCTATAGGGGTGCTTCGGGTCGCTGAAGAGTTGATAGGTCGTGCCCTGCTCGACGATGCGGCCTGAGTACATCACATTGACCCGGTCGCACATCTCGTTGACGACTGCCAGGTCGTGGGTGATGAACATCATCGAAGTGTGCGACTCGCGCTGCAATTCGCGCATCAGGTCGAGGATCTGGGCCTGGATCGAGACATCGAGCGCGGTCGTCGGCTCGTCGGCGATCAGCAGCTTCGGGCCGCAGGAGAGCGCCATGGCGATCATGGCGCGCTGGCGCATGCCGCCGGACATCTCGTGCGGGTAGCTCTTGACGCGCTCCTCCGGCGAGGGCACGCCGACCTGGCGCAGCAATTCGATGGCGCGCTCACGCGCCTGCTGCTTGGTGAGCCGCTGGTGGAGCATCAACGGCTCCATGATCTGGTCGCCGACGGTATAGACCGGATTGAGCGCGGTCAGCGGCTCCTGGAAGATCATGGCGATGTCGTTGCCGCGCAGGTTGCGGAGCTCGGTGGTGCTCATACTCAGGACGTCTTCGCCGTCGAAGAGGATCTTGCCGCCCAGGATCTTGCCGGGCGGGCTGTCGATCAAGCGCATCAGCGAGAGCGCGCTGACGCTCTTGCCGCTGCCCGATTCGCCGACGATGCCCAGCACCTCGCCGCGCCGCAGGTCGTAGGAGATACCGTCGACCGCGCGGACCTCCTGGCCTTCGCTGAAGAAGGAGACGCGCAGGTCTTCGACTTCGAGGAGCCGATCAGCCTGCCCGTCCTTGTCGATACCGGTCGCCGCTTGCCGGTCAACCATGTTCACGTCCATACCCCCAGAAGCCTCAGCGGGCTCTTGACCGCGAATCTGCAATCCCCCTGGATCTCACGGCGGTCCGTGAGATGCTGCGTCCGTCTTCCTCCCAGAGTGGCATGCGGTGTGCCTGCCACTAGTCGAGCACCGTGCGCGGGTCGAGCGCGTCGCGCAGGCCGTCGCCGAAGAAGTTGAAGGCCAGCACGGTTGTGGCGATCGCCAGGCCGGGGAAGAGCCCCATCCACCAGGCGTTGAAGTCGCGCATCATGGCGAAGGTGTTGCTGCCGCTGCCGGAGATCATGTTGCCCCACGACGGCTCCGGCGGCTGAATACCGAAGCCCAGGAAGGAGAGCGCTGATTCGGTCAGGATCGCGGCCGGGATGCCCAGCGTGGCGGCCACGATGATCGGCCCGACGGCGTTGGGCAGCAGCTCGCGCATGATGATCGAGCCACCCGACGCGCCCACCGCCCGGGCGGCTTCGGTGTACTCGCGGGTGCGCAGGATCAGGAACTCGCCGCGCACCAGACGGGCCACGTTCATCCAGCCGATGACGCCCAGCACAGCGGCGATGTGGATCACGCCGCGCTTGCTCGTGTCGAACGCGGCCAGCGCCGCCATCGAGAAAAGCAGCGGCGGGAAGGCCAGCAGCACGTCGGCCATGCGCATGATGACCATGTCGGTCCACTTGCCGGCGTAGCCCGCGAGCGCCCCGAGTAGCGTGCCCGCGACGATCGCCAGCCCGGTCGCCACGAAACCGACCATCAGCGAGACGCGCGCGCCGTAGATGATCCGCGAGAGCTGGTCGCGACCGAGCTGGTCGCTGCCAAACGGATGCTCGAGCGAGGGCGCGGCCGGCCGCCCGAAGCGCGCCAGCTGCAGGTCGTTCTTGTAGGGATCGTGCGGGGCGATGACCGGAGCGAAGATTGCGACCAGGATCAGGATGACCAGGTAGACGGCGCTGGCCATGGCCAGCTTGTGCCGGCGAAAGCGCCGCCAGAAGATCTGCAGCTGGCCGCGCGCGCGTTCCTCGACGAGCGCGCTCTGGCTGGCTCCCAGCAGGGGAGTATCGGCGCTAGCGTTCATCCGTC
>DATGQR010000451.1:0-3694 GCA_035304105.1 Thermomicrobiales bacterium
CGCACCAGCTTGCCCAGCTCGGAGCGTTCCAGGTTGCGGAGCTGGCGGCGGAGTTCGTCGTGCTCGCTCTTCTTCTGGATGAGCAGGCGTTGCTGCTGCTCCAGCGACGGCATCTCATACTCCCCGTCGAGCGGTTGCGACCAGAGGGTGAGCAGGCGCTCGATCTGCGCCAGGTCGCCGGCCTCGTAGGCCTCATTTGCCAGCCGCATGATCTGCTCGCGGTGCTCGCGGCCGCGCGCGTCCGTCGCAAGGTCCGGGTGGATCAGCCGGGCGAGCGCGCGGTAGCGCTCGCGCAGGTCGCGGCTCCGCTGGCTGTTTCCGGATGGCCGGTGGTGGCCGTTATTGCCGCGCTCCTCGCGCTGCTGGCGCCATTCCGCCCAGTAGGCGGCGTTCTCGGCGCGCTCGTCCATCTCCTCATCGTCCAGTTCATCGTCCGAGAGCGGCATGGAGGAGATTTCCAGGCGCGAGATGCGCGCTTCGAGGCGCTCGATCTCGCCCAGCATTTCGGCCACCTGCTCGCGGAGGTGCCCGATCTCCAGGTTGATCTCGCGCTCGATCGCCCGCTGCGCGCTCTCTTCCGCCATGATGGCGTTGCGCACCTCATCGAGTCGATGATCCCAGCGGGCGAGGTCCAGTTCGAGCTTTACCCGCTGGTGGATATCGACTGGGGCCGGGAGGAGGGAGGATGTTGGCTGCGTGCCCCCGGTCGGGGAAAATTCGGTGGCTCCAGCGACTTCAGAGATAGGAGTCGTCCTTCTCAGGATCTTCGGCATCGAATGCAAACGCAACGGCTATTGTACATTCCGGCCTTGGCTGGCTCCAACACCGGGTCGCGCCATAGCGCGGCGTCGCGCGTTCATGTTATGAACAGGACATCGAACCAATCACGTCGGAGCTTTCGCCGGGAGGGATGGGGAACATGGAGCGGATGACGGGCTGGCAGGCGATCGTGCGAGGGCTGGAGGCGGAGAATGTCGGCCCCATCTTCGGCCTGCCGGGCAGCCCAGGGCAATTCTACGACCAGCTCTACGACTCGAAGAAGCTGCGCTCGGTGCTGGTGCGCCACGAGACGTCGGGCGCCTTCATGGCGATGGCCTGGGCACGGGTCACCAACCAGCCGGCGGTCGCCTTCGGCTCGCCGGGGCCGGGCGTTGCCAATCTCGTCCCGGGTGTGCTGGAGGCCTACTCCGGATGCACGCCGATGATCGTCCTCGGCGTGCGCGCCTCCACTAAGCTGGAGGGCATGGGCGCGTTCCAGGAGACCGACCAGCTCGGTATGTTCCGGCCGATCACCAAGTGGGCCGCGACGATTGAGCGCACCGACCGTGCCCAGTGGTACCTGCGCCGGGCGGTGTCGATCGCCACCAGCGGCCAGCCGGGCCCGGTCTATCTCGAGTTCCCGGCCGATCTGGGCACGACCGAGGCCGAGTTCCCGGCTTACCAGCCCGCCCCGCGGCCGGTGCGCCCGGCGCCGGACCCCGACGCCATCGCCCGCGCCGCCGATTTGATCGCCGCCAGCCACCGCCCGCTGATCGTCTGTGGTGGCGGGGCCGTGCTGTCCGGAGCCGGCGAGGCGCTGGCCGCCTTCATCGACCGCCACGGCATCCCCTTCCAGACCACGCCAGCGGGCCGCGGGGTGATCGGCGAGAGCCACCCGATGGCCTGCGGCATGGTCGGGCTCTACCGCACCACCTTTCCTCGCGAGCTGTATGAGGAATCCGACCTGTTGATCACCATCGGCTCGCGGATGGAAGAGTTCCAGTCCGGCGCGTTCCGCTTCTTCCCGGAGGGCGCGCGCTTCATCCAGATCGACATCGAGCCCTTCGAACTGGGCCGTAACTGGGTGCCGGATGTGGCGATTCAGTCCGACGCGCGCCTGGCGGTCGAGGCGCTGGACGCGGCGCTGGTCGACCGCGGCTACGTGGCTGACGCCGCGCGGGTGGTCAGCATCCAGGAGCGCCGGGCGGCCGCGATCGAGGATGCCATCGCCGATGCGCGCGAGAACTCGATGCCGATGCGCGGGCGGAGCGTCGTCCGGGCGATCAACGACGCTTTCGGCCCCAACACGATCCTGGTCAAGGAGAATGGCGGCGCGGACCTGTGGTCCTATTTCTGGCCCTACTACCAGTCGTTCGACGCCAACTCGGTCGTCCCGCCGGCCGAGCAGACGGCGATGGGGCTGGGGGTGGCCGGGGCCATCGCCGCGAAGATGGCGCGACCGGAATGCCAGGTCGTCTGCACCACCGGTGACGGCGCATTTCAGATGGCCATGCACGAGCTGCCGACCGCCGTTCAGGAGAACGCGCCGGTGACCTGGGTGGTCTTCAATGACGCCGCCCTGGGCTGGCCGCGCTGGGGTCAGACGCACAGCCACAACGGGCGCTACATCGCCACGCAGTTCGACCCGGCCATCGATGTCGTCGCCGTGGCACACGCCTCGGGTTGCCGCGGCTGGCGAGTCAATGATCCGGCAGAGTTGGTCACGTATCTGGAGATGGCGCGGCGCTCGAACGCCGAAGGCTACCCGGCTGTGGTCGATGTGCCGATCGACCAGGAGGACAAGCACGTCGAGTTCTTCAACTTCCACAACGTGCGGCACGCTCGCGTATGACCGCCTGGCCGTCCCGCTACCGCTATAGCGCCTGGGACGGCCGGCTGGCGAGCGCCACGCTCGCGCCCGAAGAGCTGCTGGAGGCGCTCGGCGACCGCTTTCTGAGCGCCGACGCCGGCCAGGTCCTGAACGACGTCCTGCACCGCGGGTTGGATGCGCCCGATGGCGAGCGTCTGGCCGGCATCGACGAGCTGCGCGATGAGATCCGCCGCCAGCTGCGCGATCTGGACGCCGAAGCGCTTCTCGGCCAGTTCGATGAGCTCTCCAGGTCGGCCGGCTCCGACGGCCTGTCGCCGGAGGCGAGCGAGCTGCTTGGCCGGATGGCGGCTGACCCGCTGGGGGCGGGCCGCTTGCTGGAAGGTGCCGGCCCCGGATTGCGGGCCGAGCTGGAGCGCCTGGGCGGGCCCGCCGGGCCGCTGCAGCCCGGCGATGAACTCGCCCGGCTCCTGGATATGGCAGGCCTGGAGCGGGAGCTGCGCCGGGTGCGCTCGGTCGCCGACGTCGAGGCGGTCGACCCGGCCAGGATCGCCGCGGCGCTGGGCAATGAGCTGGCGAGCCGCTTCGCCGGGCTGGCGGCATCGCTGGCCGCGTTTAATGCTGAGGGCTACGTCGACCCGGCTGACGCCGGCCTCAAGCCGCGCGCCATCCGCAAGCTCGGCCAGGCCCTGCTGCGCGGTGCGCTGATCGACATTGAGAGCCGCCTGACCGGCGATCATGACCGGCGCAGCGGCGGCTCCGGGCTGGAGCGCGCTGACTCGACCCGCGGCTACCGGTTCGGCGACCCGTTCGATCTCAACCTCTCCGAGACAGTGCTCCAGGCGGTTCGGCGGCAGTCCGGCACGCCGGTGCGCCTGCGCCCCGACGACATGACGATCTTCGAGCGTGAGGAGACCGGCCGGGTGGCGACGCTGCTGGCGATCGACCGCAGCCGCTCGATGGGCGAGCGCGGCTACTTGCTGGCCGCCAAGCGCCTGGCGCTGGCGCTGACGACGCTGATCCATACCCGCTTCCCGCGCGACCGGCTGGATCTACTGACCTTCTCCAACGAGGCCCGGCCGGTCGCGATCCCCGACCTTGTGCCGC
>DATGQR010000452.1:0-8048 GCA_035304105.1 Thermomicrobiales bacterium
CGCGCAAGTCGCGGTAGATGACGTTGCCGAACTTGCTGCGGTCGTTCGAGGCGCCGACAACAGCCCACACCTTCTGCTTGATTGCTGTCGCCACGCGCTCGTCCATCGTCGTACTCATCGGTGCGCTCGCCTCTCCAAAACGAATGCCGTCAATCCTTGCAACGAAAAAGCCCGGCGAATATTCACCGGGCTTCTCGTACATCGGCGGGAAGGGAGGGATTCGAACCCTCGGTGGACCTTTTGAGCCCACAACCGCTTAGCAGGCGGCCCCGTTCGACCACTCCGGCACCTTCCCAAAAATATTGTGGTCCACTCTGGCGGAGAGGGAGGGATTCGAACCCCCGGGACGCATGAACGCCCAACTGTTTTCAAGACAGCCGCCTTCAACCACTCGGCCACCTCTCCAAGTGAAGAGTGGACCTGTTAATTCTACACCGTCGGGGCGATTTTAGCCGCCGTCAGGCGCGAGTAATGACCTCCTGGCCATCCATATACGGCCGCAGCACCTCCGGGATCGTGATCGAGCCGTCGGCGTTTTGGTAAGTCTCCATCACCGCGATCATTGTGCGTGGAAGAGCCAGCGCCGACCCATTGAGGGTGTGGACGAATTCGTTCGACGAGCCCTGTTCAGGCCGGAAGCGTATGCCCGCCCGGCGTGCCTGGAAGTCTCGGAAGTTCGAACACGATGAGACTTCCAGCCACTCGCCGCAGCCCGGCGCCCAGACCTCGATGTCGATCTTCTTGGCGGCGACGAACGATAGGTCTCCGGTGCACATCTGGATGTGCCGGTAGGGCAGCCCGAGCTTGGCCAGCAATGACGACGCCTTCTCGACCAGGTCGTATAGCTCGTCGTTTGACGTGTCCGGGTGCACGAACTTGACGACCTCGACCTTGTCGAACTGGTGGCCGCGCTTGATGCCGCGCACATCGCGACCCGCCGAGAACTGCTCGCGCCGGAAGCACGGCGAGTAGGCGCAGTGGTAGATTGGGAGCTGCGCTTCCTCGAAGATCTCGTTCGCGTACATGTTCGTGACCGGCACCTCGGCGGTCGGGATGAGCCAGTGGTCGCCGGTCGTCGTCTTGTACTGCGCATCCTCGAACTTCGGAATCTGGCCGGTTCCGATCAGCGTCTCGGTGCGGACCAGCGCTGGCGGGTACACCTCGGTGTAGCCATGCTCGGTGCGGTGCACGTCGAGGAACCAGGTAATCAGCGCGCGCTGCAGGCGCGCCCCGTCGCCCTTGAGGATGTAGAAGCGCGAACCCGAGATCTTGACGCCGCGCTCGAAGTCGATGATGTCGAGTTCCTCGCCCAGTTCCCAGTGGGGGCGTGGCTCAAAATCGAACGCGCGCATCTCACCGAACTCGCCGAGATTGACGTTCTCCGAGTCATCCTTGCCGACCGGCACGTCGGGGTCGGGCAGGTTGGGAACGTTCAGGAGCAGCTTCTCGAGCTTCTGATCGACCTCTTTCAGCTCCTCATCAAGCGCCGCAATGCGGTCGCCGAGCTCGCGCATGGCCGCGATCTGAGCCTCGCGCTCGGGACCGGCCGGCTTGCGGCCGATCTCGCGCGAGCCCTCGTTGCGCTCGGCGCGCATTCTCTCGACGTCGGTGAGGATCTGGCGCCGGCGGATGTCGAGCTGGACGATTTCGTCAATCGGCGCCTCCTCGCCCAGCTTGGCGATCTGTTCCTTGACGAAATCCGGCTTTTCCCGGATCAGACGGATATCGAGCATCGTCGTTCCTTCCACGGTCATATTCACGTGTGGATGGTAGCAAGCATCGGTTAGGCGGTCGGGGAGCGAGGTGAGGCGGTCGGTGGACGGTCCCCGAGACGCCTAATCACTAGAGCCGTTCGGCACCATGTGAGATGCCGAAGCCTCCAGTCCTGGAAGGAACGGGAGCCAGCCCGCCGCGTAGGGCTGCCGCACGCGACGCTCGATCGCGTAGTACTGCCCTGCCGGCGGCTCGGTGGGTTGTCGTGCGAGCTTCAGGCGCGCCTCCTGGAGCGTCTTCCCGCCCTTGCGGTGGTTGCAGGAGCGGCAGGCGGTGACGACGTTCTCCCAGACGTGCTCGCCGCCGCGCGAGCGCGGGATGACGTGGTCGACGGTCAGGTCGCCGCCCACGGCGCCGCAGTACTGGCAGGTGTAGTTATCGCGGTTGAAAATTTCGCGGCGCGTGAGCTTGACTCGCGGACGCGGGCGCTTGATGAGCCGGAACAGGCGGATGACCGACGGCGCGGCATATTCTTCGGTCGCCGAGCGCACGGCGCTGTCGGCAGCTTCGAGGATTTCGGCCTTGTGGGCGAACACGAGCACGACCGCGCGCTTGAGCGAGCAGACGTTTAGTGGTTCGTAGTTCTGATTCAGTACGAGCACGGGTTGATGAAGTATTCCCGGCGTCGTGTCGTGACCGTTCGTGTATGGCATCGCCTCACTACCAACCGGTGCCCGGATCGCTGGGCTAATCACAAGCGAATGTACGCAAGAATCATAACAATGCGACGGCGAGGCAACCAGAAACGGTTCCGGCCCACATACGTGCGCGCTGCCCGCGGAGCTGATTAGTCCGCGGCAATTGCCACCGGCGGAAGGATCGTGCGCAGCGCCTGGCCGGTGTAGGACGCGCTGACCTCGGCGATCTGCTCCGGCGTGCCGGTTGCGACGACATAACCGCCGCGCTCGCCGCCTTCCGGCCCCATGTCGATGATCCAGTCGGCCGACTTGATGACGTCGAGGTTGTGCTCGATGACGATGATCGTGTTACCCCCGTCGGTCAACCGCTGGAGGACGTGCAAGAGCTTCTCGATATCCGCGAAGTGTAGGCCGGTCGTTGGCTCGTCGAGAATGTAGACAGTGCGACCGGTCGCGCGCTTGCTCAGTTCGGTCGCCAGCTTCACGCGCTGCGCTTCGCCACCGGAGAGCTGCGTCGCCGGCTGGCCCAGTCGGATGTAGCCCAGACCGACGTCCGATATCGTTTGTAGCTTGTTCTTGATGCGCGGGATATTCTCGAAGAGTTCCAGCGCTTCGTCCACGGTCATCTCTAGCACGTCGGCGATGCTCTTGCCGCGGTAGAGAATCTCCATCGCCTCCTCGTTGTAGCGGCGGCCGTGACAGACTTCGCAGGGCACGAAAACGTCCGGCAGGAACTGCATCTCGATCTTGATGATGCCGTCGCCCTTACAGGCCTCGCAGCGCCCGCCCTTGACGTTGAATGAGAAGCGCCCGGGCTTGTAGCCGCGCGCTTTGGCTTCCGGCATCGAGGCGAACAGCTCGCGGATATACGTGAACGCGCCGGTGTAGGTCGCCGGGTTCGAGCGCGGCGTGCGGCCAATCGGACTCTGGTCGATCTCGACGACCTTGTCGATGTGCTCCAACCCCCGGAGAGCGTCGTGCTTGCCGGGCCGCGCCTTTGCCCGGAACAGCGCCTGCGCGAGTCTCGGGTAAAGCGTGTCGGAGATCAGCGAACTCTTGCCCGAGCCGGACACGCCGGTGACGCAGATGAACTTGCCGATCGGGAACTCGACCGTCACGTTCTTCAGATTGTTTTCCCGCGCGCCCTCCAGAACAAGCGACTCGCCGGTGCCCTCGCGGCGCGAGGATGGCAGCGGGATCACGCGCCGGCCGCTCAGGAACTGCCCAGTGATCGACGCTTCGTTGTTGGCGACGTCGTCGTACTCGCCCTCCGCGACGATTCGGCCGCCGTGCTCGCCGGCGCCGGGACCGATGTCGATGATCCAGTCGGCGGCGCGCATCGTCTCCTCGTCGTGCTCAACGACGAGGATGGTGTTGCCGATGTCGCGCAGCGATTCGAGCGTGGCGATGAGCCGGGCGTTATCGCGGTGGTGCAAGCCGATCGACGGCTCGTCGAGGACGTAGAGCACGCCCATTAGGCGGCTACCAATCTGGGTTGCCAGCCGGATGCGCTGCGCCTCGCCGCCGGAGAGTGTGCCGGCCGAGCGGTCCAGGGTCAGGTAATCGAGTCCGACGTCGACCAGGAAGCCCAGCCGGTCGCCGATTTCCTTGAGGATCTGTCGGGCAATCAACTGCTCGCGCTCGTTGAGGCCGCCATCGCGCAGCTGGTTGACCCAGTTCCAGGCTTCGACAACGCTCATCTCGGTGATGTCGGCGATCGAGCGGTCGCCGACCGTGACGGCCAGGATCTCCGGCCGCAACCGCCGCCCCTTGCAGGTGGGGCAGGGGCGCGACGCCATGTAGCCTTCCAGCTCTTCGCGCACGTAGTCCGACGTCGTGTCTTGCAGCCGGCGCTCCAGCGTCGGGATGACGCCGTCGTAGCGCACGCGATAGCGCCGGCGGCGGCCATTGCGGGTGGTGTAGTCGATCTCGACCCGCGTCGGGCCAGTGCCGTGGAGGATGATCTTGCGCTGATCCGGCTCCAGGTCGCGCCATGGCGTGTCGAGCGGGATGCCATGCTCGCGGGCTACTGCTTCGATCAATGCGCGGTACCAGCGGTGCGTCTCGAGCCCTTCTCGCGACCAGGGCGCGATTGCGCCGTCGTTGAGTGAGAGCGACTTGTCGGGGACGATGAGATCTTCATCGAACTCCATCGAGATGCCCAGGCCGTCGCAGGTTGGGCAGGCGCCGTGCGGGCTGTTGAACGAGAAGGTGCGCGGCTCCAGCTCTGGGATCGAGATGCCGTGCTCGGGGCACGCGAACGCCTCGGAGTACTTCAGTTCCGGACCGTCGATGACCGAGATGATGACGTTGCCTTCGCCGGCGCGCAGGGCGGTCTCCAGCGAGTCCAGCACGCGGATGCGCAGCGCGTGGCGATCTTCTTCGTCGAGGTCGTGGCGGATGACCAGGCGGTCGACCACGACGTCGATCGAGTGTTTGAAGTTCTTCTCCAGTTCAATGTTCTCATCGAGGTCGCGCACTTCCCCGTCGACGCGCACACGCACGAAGCCCTGCATGCGAAGCTGTTCCAGGACGTTCTTGTGCTGTCCCTTGCGATCGCGCACGACCGGGCCGAGGATCATGATCCGACTGCCCTCATCGAGGCTGAAGATCTGATCGGCCATATCCTGGGGGCTCTGGCTGGCGATGACGCGCCCGCAGATCGGGCAGTGCGGGATGCCGATACGGGCATAGAGCAAGCGGAGGTGGTCGTAGACCTCGGTCACCGTGCCGACCGTCGACCGCGGATTGCGGCTGGTACCTTTCTGGTCGATCGCGATGGCCGGGGAGAGGCCGTCGATCTGATCGACGTCCGGCTTCTCGAGCTGCCCCAGGAACTGGCGGGCATAAGCGGATAGCGACTCGACGTAGCGGCGCTGGCCCTCGGCGTAGATCGTGTCGAAGGCGAGCGAGGACTTGCCGGAGCCGGACAGCCCGGTGATGACTACCAGCTTGTCGCGCGGGATCTCAACGTCGATATCCTTGAGGTTGTGCTCGCGCGCTCCGCGAACGACGATCTTGTCGTTTCTCACCTGCCCGGCCTCCTTCGCTACGCAGGCCCAATTGTGCCATGGCGTCACTGCCTTGACCGTACATAGAACATACATTCTATCGAACGGGTCGGCAATAGGCAGTTGACGGGTTGGTTAGAATAGAGAGCGGCAATCGAGCGTCCGTCTGCGTGGAAGGTGCCAGGATGGCAGGCTGCATCAGAGACATCTCACACACCATGCCCTGCCGCGATTCCGTAGCGCGCTAGCGGGCGTCGCTGGCGAACTCTCGGCAGTCCTTCACGCGATTCCCGCCACTCCTACGAGGGCGGGTTTTGTGTTCCCAACCACGAAAAAGAACGACTCGACGATCAAGAGGGGGTGTGTGATGACGACGAAGGCGGTGACGGCGGAGCTGGGCAGAGCCTACGATCCCAGCGAAGTCGAGCGGCACTGGTACTCGTACTGGAACGATAAAGGCTACTTCCAGCCGCAGGGCGATGGCGAGCCCTTCGTCATCGTCATGCCGCCGCCAAATGTCACCGGCGAACTGCACATGGGCCACGCCCTCTTCGTTGCCGTTGAAGACCTCATGATCCGCTACCAACGCATGAAGGGGCGCCGGGCGCTCTGGCTCCCGGGCGCCGACCACGCTGGCATCGCCGGTCAGTGGGTGGTTGAGAGAGAGCTCGCCAGGGAAGGGCTCACGCGCCATGACCTGGGCCGCGAAGCCTTCCTCGAGCGCGTCTGGGAGTGGATGGACAAGTATCAGATCCGCATTCGCGAGCAGCTCACCTCGCTGGGGGCCTCCTGCGACTGGACGCGCTACCGCTTCACGATGGATCCCGGTCCGGCGCGGGCGGTCCGCACGGTCTTCAAGCAGCTCTACGACGAAGAGCTGATCTACCGCGGCGAGCGCCTGATCAACTGGTGCCCGCGCTGTAACACAGCCCTCTCCGACCTCGAAGTGATTCACCGCGAGGTCACGGGCTCGATCTGGGAGCTGGCCTACCCGCTGGAGGACGGCTCCGGCGAGATCGTGGTCGCGACAACCCGACCCGAGACGATGCTGGGCGATACCGCGGTGGCCGTCCATCCGGACGACGAGCGCTACAAGGGTCTGGTGGGCAAGTATCTGATCCTGCCGATCGTCGAGCGGCGCATCCCGATCATCGCGGACGAGGCGGTCGATCCGGAATTCGGGACCGGCGCGGTCAAGGTGACGCCCGCCCACGACTTCAATGACTGGGACATGGGCAACCGTCACGACCTGCCGCGCATCAGCGTGATGAACTTCGACGGTACGATGAACGAGAACGCCGGGCCGTTCGCCGGGCAGCAGTCTGGGGAAGCGCGCCGAGGCGTGGTCGCGCACTTCCGCGAGGCGGGCCTGCTGCGCGGCGAGCAGTCGTACACCCATTCCGTCGGCACCTGCGAGCGCTGCGAGACGGTGGTCGAGCCGCTGATCTCGACCCAGTGGTTCGTCAAGATGAAGCCGCTGGCCGAGCCGGCGGCCGAGGTCGCGCGCACCGGCGAGCTGCGCTTCGTCCCGGAACGCTTCACCGGCGTCTACCTGAACTGGATGGACAACATCCAGGACTGGTGCATCTCTCGCCAGCTGTGGTGGGGCCACCGCATCCCGGTCTGGTACTGTCAGGCGTGCGGCCACCAGTGGGCCAGCGTCGAGGAGCAGCAGACGACGTGCGAGAAGTGCGGCAGCGCCGAGATCGAGCAAGATCCGGATGTCCTCGACACCTGGTTCTCCTCCGGCCTGTGGCCGTTCTCGATTCTCGGCTGGCCGGATGAGACGGACGACCTGAAGCAGTACTATCCCGGCCACGTGATGGAGACCGGGCACGACATCATCTTCTTCTGGGTCGCCCGGATGATCTTCTTCGGCCTGAAATTCATGGGCGAGCTGCCCTTCCATACGGTCTACCTGCACGGCATCGTCCGCGATGCTAAGGGCGAGCGCATGAGCAAGACCAAGGGCAACGTGCTCGACCCGCTGGACATCACCTCGAAGTACGGCACCGACGCGCTGCGCTTCACGCTGATCACGGCGGCCGGCCCGGGCACCGACCTCAAGCTGGCTGAGGATCGGGTGGAGGCCAACCGCAACTTCGCCAACAAGATCTACAACCTGACCCGCTTCGTGCTCAGCAACCTCGAAGGCGCCGAGATCGCGCGCGATGAGCAGGGGGATGTGGCCGAACCGGAAGGCGAAGCGCTCGCACTGGTCGACCGCTGGATCCTGACGCGATTACACCGGACGATGGCTTACGCGAGCCGGCAGATCGACAACTACCAGTTCCACGAGGCGGGGCGGACGATCTACGAGTTCCTGTGGTCGGAATTCGCCGATTGGTACGTCGAGGCTGCCAAGGTGCGCCTGCGCGGCGACGGCGATGCCGGCGCTGCGACCCAGACACTCGCCTACGTGCTGGAGCGGGCCCTGCGGCTGCTGCACCCGTTCATGCCCTACGTTACCGAGGAGCTCTGGCAGCGGTTGCCGCACAAGGGCGACTCCCTGATCGTGGCGCCGTGGCCGGAGCCGGGGCGAGAGTATGCTGAAGAGTTCGAAAAGTTCGAGGCGATCAAGGAAGCAACGCGGTTGATCCGCAACGCGCGCGCGGAGCATGGCGTG
>DATGQR010000453.1:0-2103 GCA_035304105.1 Thermomicrobiales bacterium
CATCGCGCGTCGCCCCGAAGAACCCGGTGACGACCGGCAGCATGCCGTCGTCGATCATCGGATTGAGGACGGCGCCAGCCTTCACGCGTGTCTCCTCCAGCAGCGGCGAGGCATTCCCGAACATTCCATCGGTGACGATCAGACCATCAGCCTCGACAGCCTCGGACGGCACGCCCAGCTCATTGAGATACGCCGAGAGGATCAGGCTGCTCATGCGCTCGCCGAACGAGACCAGCCGATCCTTCGCGCGCGGCGAGAGCTCGCGAAGCACATAGATGCTGTAGAGCAGCCGCGAGGCCTCATCGATCAACGTCCCCAACGCCGCGCCCACCTTGCGACGCCGCTCGCCGCTAGGTACAAGCTCGTAGAGCGCCTTGCGGTGAGGCGCGAGCAGCAGCGCTCTGGCTGTCTCCACGGCCTCGGAATCACCCGACTCCGCCGCCGCGCCGCACTCCAACAGGAAGTTGGTCATCCCGCTCATCGCGGAGACGACGGCGACCACTGGCTCGCTGCCGTGGTGATCCTTCAGGATTCGCGCCGTGCGCGCGATCGCTTCAGCGTCCCCGACCGACGTGCCGCCAAATTTCATCACTCGCGTCATCGCTGCTCCGTAATCCCCATAACCCCGTTCATTCGCGTCAGGACGCGCCCAAGAGGATTGCACATTCCGGGCCGGACGGCTGCCCGAGAAGCACCGGAAACGCAGGCGGAGTCAGCGCGATTCAGCGCGTGACCGACGTTCAAGTTTGCCCCTCACCGGTCCGAGGTTGGTAGAATGCGCCGGGGACATGCGACGGAGACGGCATTTTGGAACCAGGCGGGGGTGGTCGTTGACGCAGGGACGGTCGTTTCGGTTCAGTGCCGCCATTCGAAACCGGGCAACGCTCATCATCGCGCTCCTCGCCCTCTTCGCAGCCCTCTTCACGCCGACAGCGGCAACGGCCCAGGACGCAGCATCAGGACAAGTCGTCTACTTTGAGGAAACCGGCCAGGTCATGTCCGGCGCCTTCCTGGATGCCTGGTTCCTGCACGGCGGCCCAGACCGTACCGGCTTCCCCGTCACCGCGCCGATCAAGATCGGCGACAACTGGGTCCAGTGGTTCGAGTATGCTCGCTTTGAGGTAACCGCCGAGAACTATGGCGATGCCGAGGCAGATGCCGTGCGCGCCGAGCCAGTTGGCCGCAGCTACGCCGAACGCTTCGGCTACGCCCATCGGCATCCCGCGTTCCAGCCGGTCGAGGGCGCTGGCGAAGGCGCCCGCTTCTTCGAGGAAACCGGCCACAGCGTCGCCAACGCCTTTTTGGACACCTATGAATCCGGCAACAACGCCGAGTACCTGGGGCTGCCGATCTCCCAGGAGTTCTCGATCAATGGCACGACTTACCAGTTCTTCGAGTACGGTGCGCTCTCATGGACATCGGAGACCGGCACGCAGTACGTCCCGGTCGGCACGCTGGAAGCGATGCTGCACGGCACGCTCGGTAACCGCGTCGAGCGGCCAGAGGGCGCTGATGTCTACGCGCCCGGCTTCTTCGCGCTGCGCGGCCAGTATCCGGGCGAGCGCTGGATTGAGGTCAACCTCTCGACCTATACCTTGACCGCCTGGGCCGGCAATACACCGGTCATGAGCTCGCTGGTCGTCATTGGCGCGCCGCTGACGCCCACGATCCCCGGGGAATTCCGCATCTACTGGAAGCTGCCCAGCCAGACGATGGAAGGCGTCAGCCCGTACAGCGGGCCGTATCGCCAGGAGGACGTCCCGCACGTCATGTACTACGTCGACGACTGGGCCATCCACGGCTCCTACTGGCGTAGCAGCTTCGGCTACGCCGCCAGCAATGGCTGTGTGAACCTGCCTCTCGCTGAGGCCGCCTGGCTTTACGACTGGGCGCCGATCGGCACGCGCGTCGTCGTCCACTACTAGGCAGTTAACCGGGCACCTAGCCCGCGCGCGCGCCATTCGGCACCGGACGCTCCGGCACGGCAAGCACGGGCGTGATCCCATCAGCGTAGCCGATGTCGAACAGCATGCCCTGAGACTCGATGCCCATCATCACCCGCGGCTCCAGGTTGACGACGAACAGCGCCTGACGTCCCTCGAT
>DATGQR010000454.1:0-2978 GCA_035304105.1 Thermomicrobiales bacterium
TCGCTCACGCGGCCAGCCGGTCTCGAGCACGTCGATCAGCCGGCCCGGGCGGGCCGACATCACCGCGACGCGATCGGCCAGCATCGCCGCCTCGTCGAGGGCATGGGTGATGAGCAGCACCGTGGCCCCGGTCTCCCGCCACAGCTTGAGCAGCTCGTCGCCCATCAGGAGCCGGGTCTGCTGGTCGAGCGCGCCGAACGGCTCGTCGAGCAGGATCAGCCGTGGCTCGAGCACCAGCGTCCGTGCGATGCACACCCGCTGACGCATGCCGCCCGACAGTTGTGCCGGGTAGGCGCCGGCAAACTCGCGCAGGCCCATGAGCCCGAGGGCGTAGTCGACCCGCTGCGCCACCTCGTCCCGTCTGACCCCCTGGCGGCGCAGGCCGAACGCGATGTTGTCGCGCACGGTCAGCCAGGGGAAGCTGGCGTCCTCCTGGAACACGACGCCGATCCCCTCCGGAACCCTGCCGTCGACCGGCTGCCCCTCGAAGGTACAGGTCCCGCTGGTGGCCGACTGCAGGCCGGCGACGATCTCGAGCAGGGTCGACTTGCCGCACCCGGACGGCCCGACGATCGAGAAGAATTCGCCCTTGGACAAGGTCAGATTCACTCGCCCACGGGCTGCGACCTCGCCTCGGCGCCCTGCTCCGGGATAGACCTTGGTCACATCCTGGAGAACGGCGTGTGCGACCATCTCGTCTCCCGTAGCTGGCCGCGTCTGGTCAGTTCGCGCCCTTCAGATCGTCCGGAAGGAAGCTCTCGTCCACCAGCTCGGCCCAGTCGACCTCCCCCTCAAGGGCGCCGACGTCCTTTTGAATCTGGATCATGTTGTCCATCGGTCCGTAACGGATGTCGCCCGGTCCCCAGTAGGGCTCGCCGGCGGTCTCCGTGCTCTCGATCAGGCTGACCAGGATCTCCTCGGTGACGTCGACCTCGAGGTTGTACTCGGGCGCGATCAGCTTCGCGGCCTCCTTCGGGTTCTCGTAGATGAACTCGACGGCGCGGCGCCGCGCCCTCAGCACCGCGCTGATGAAATCGCCCTTGCTTTCGGCGGCCTCGCCGGTCGTGACGCCGACGACGTTGGTGAGCGGCGGCAGGACCTCGGTCGCGGGAACCAGGACCCGGTACTTCTCCTTGTTCTTGGTGTACATCGGGTCCGCGACGGGCCCCGCGTCGATGCCGCCTTCCTCCAGAGCGACCAGCATCGGGCCGAAGCCCCCGGTCTTGACCAGCTCGACGTCCTCGGCCTGGAGCCCGAGCTGCTGGAGGAGCAGCATGTCCAGCGCCTGGCTGGTCGACTTCGGATTGGTGAACCCGAGACGCTTGCCCTTCAGGTCCTCGAGGCTCTTGATCGGCGAGTCCGGCATGACGATCCAGTAGAACTCCGCGACCGTGTGGGCGTTGCCGGAGATGATCTTCAGGTCCGCGCCTTCCTGGGCGGCGGCGACCACCGAGGGCAAGCTGGTTTCGCCGTAGGCGAGACTGCCGCCCAGGAGGTTGCGGATGGTGGTGCCGCCGCCGGACGAGCTGAGGATGCCCGTGACGTCGGCGCCTTCCTCCTCGAAGTAGCCGAGGCCCTTGGCGACGGCGTATGGCATGCCGTTCACGGTGACGCCGTAGTTGGACACGACGATCTCCTCCGCGCGCGGCGTCGTCGCGAGCGTCGCGAACGCCAGGCCAACCGCGGAAAAGAAGACGGCTCTAGCGCCTCTCGTGCTGGACATGACAGTGGTCTCCCGTTGCTCCCTGTGTCTCGCCGGCATCATAATCACCTTGTCCCACTGCGGTCCAATCTGAGTCCGCCGCAGTGCGCTCGGTATTACTGAACGCCGGGTATCAAAGCCGCGGCGGACGGAATCCGCCCGGCACGGCGAGCCGAGAACGTTTCGAAGGGAGCCACGCGCCGTACGAGTCGGACGTGCCCGATCGCCGGTGCGCGTCGTGCCGTTACGTCGGATGGCCGGCCGGCGCCACGCTGTGCTGCTACTGGGGGAAGGAGAGGCGATGCCCCCGCCGTTGCGCTGTGGCCGGCGGCTGCGTCCGCCGGCGTGACGCTCAGACGTCGAGGTTCACGACCTTGAGGGCGTTGTCCTGGATGAATTCGCGGCGGGGTTCGACCACGTCGCCCATCAGGGTCTCGAAGATGCTGTCGGCCTCGCCGGCGTGCTCGATCTTGACCTGGTAGAGGGTGCGCGCCTCGGGGTCGAGCGTGGTCTCCCACAGCTGCTCCGGGTTCATCTCGCCGAGACCCTTGTAGCGCTGGATCGACAGGCCCTTGCGGCCGTGGGCGAGCAGCGCCTCGAGCAGGGCGGACGGCCCCGGCAGGCGGGTCTCGGCGCCCTTGCGCTCGAGCGTCGCCGGCTCGGCGAACACCGGCAGCAGCTCGGCCATGGCGCCGACCAGGCGGCGCGCCTCCGGGCTGCGCGCGATCTGCGGATCGAGGCGGAAGCGCTCCTGGCGCTCGCCGAAGCGGCGCACGAACACCAGAGCGCCGTCCTCGGCGCGCGCGCCGCTCCAGCGCTCGTCGCTGGTCCGGCTGAGGCGATCGGCGATGCGCTGGGCGTAGCCCTGGCCCGCGGCCTGCCCGACCAGCGCCGATTCGGACAGAGCGCCCGCGAGCACCGCCGCCTCGACCAGCACCGCCGGCAGCCGCCGCTCCAGCGCATGGATCAGGGCGCTCGCCTGGCGCGCCTTGCCGACCAGCCGGGCCAGCGCCTCGCCCTCGTACACCGCGCCGTCGGCGGCGATCAGGCGCGCGTCCTCGAGCCCGCTCTCGATCAGGTAGTCCTCGAGCTGGGCGTCGTTCTTGAGGTAGCGCTCGGCGTTGCCCCGCTTGACCCGGTAGAGCGGCGGCTGGGCGATGTACAGGTGCCCCGCCTCGATGATCTCCGGCATCTGCCGGTAGAAGAAGGTCAAGAGCAGCGTGCGGATGTGCGCGCCATCCACGTCCGCGTCGGTCATGATGATGATGCGGTGGTA
>DATGQR010000455.1:0-9533 GCA_035304105.1 Thermomicrobiales bacterium
CCGGCGCGCGGCCGGGTCAACCTACCCAGTGGCTGTACTCAGTGACCCAGGAGTGAGAGATGGCCAGCAAGAGCATTCAGAAGCGTTACACCAAGAGGAACCTCAACGGCAGGGAGCTGGACCCCCAGACTCTGATGATGAGCTATGGCTATCGGCCGGAGTGGTCGGAAGGGGCGATCAAGCCGCCGATCTTCCAGACCTCGACCTTCGTCATCGAGAGCGCCGAGGCGGGCAAGCGCTTCTTCTCGCTCGCCTACGGGCTCGAGGAACCGGACCCGGACGAAGAGGCCGCCGGCCTGATCTACGGCCGCATCAACAATCCCAACCTGGAGATCCTGGAGGACCGGCTGACGCTCTACGACGGCGGCGAGGCGGCGCTGGCGTTCGGCAGCGGTATGGCAGCGATCACCACGACGATGTTCGCCCTGCTCAACCCCGGCGACCTGATCCTCCACAGCGGCTCGCTCTACGGCGGCACCGACCACTTCATCAAGCACGTCCTGCCGCGCTTCGACATCGCCTACATCGACTTCGACAAGGACGACGACTTCAACACGATCGCCCAGCGCGTTCGCGACAGCGGCCGGGCCGACCGGCTGGCGCTGATTTATGTCGAGACACCCTCAAACCCGATGAACGCGCTGGTCGACCTGGAGATGTGCGCCGAACTGGCGGATAGCTTCTCAAACGGCGCGCGGCGCATCCCGATCGCCTGCGACAATACCTTCCTGGGTCCGATCTTCCAGCAGCCGATCAAGCACGGCGTCGACCTGGTGCTCTACTCGGCCACCAAGTACATTGGCGGTCACAGCGACGTCGTCGCCGGCGCGGCGGTCGGATCGGCGGACCTGATCAACGAGATCCGCGCCATGCGCACCTTCATGGGCACGATGGCCGACCCGTGGACCTGCTGGCTGCTGCTGCGCAGCCTGGAGACGCTCAAGCCGCGCATGCAGCAGATGAGCGAGACTGCCAGCAAGGTCTCCCAGTTCCTGGCGAACCACCCGAAGGTCGAGCGCATCTACTGCCTGGGCCACCTCGACGACCCGCGCCAGCAGGCGATCTATGAGAAGCAGTGCCTGGCGCCCGGCGGCATGATCTCGTTCGACATCAAGGGCGGCGAGGCCGAGGCCTTCCGCTTCCTCAACGCACTCAAGGTGATCAAGCTCGCCGTCAGCCTGGGCGGCACTGAATCGCTGGCCGAGCACCCGTTCACCATGACCCACGCCGACGTCAGCCCCGAGGACAAGCAACGCGTCGGCCTGACCGACAAGCTCATCCGCATGTCCATCGGCCTGGAACACCCCGACGACCTGATCGCGGACCTGGATCAGGCGCTAGCGGCGGTGTAGGGGTAGGGAAGAGGGAAAGACCCCCCTCTCCCACTCGCTGCGCGGAGGGAGAGGGGGAGTAAGGCGAGAGGGCAGTCGCTCGGTAGCTCTAGCTCGACAACAGGCCCCCCCTCTCCCGGATACCCTCTGGGTTATTGGGAGAGGGGGTACCCGCACAGTGGGTCGCGGGTGAGGGTCGTTCCTCGCCCTACCCCACCAACTCCTTCACCGCGCTCACGATCGCGGCCGCGTCGATGCCGGCGGCGGCGAGTTGCTGGGCGCTGGTGGCGGATGTGGGGATGTCGCGCGGGGCAAGGTGCTTCATCTGGACCTGCAGGCCGTTTGATGCGCCGGAAGTCGCCAGCGCCTCCAGGACGGCCGCGCCGATGCCGCCTTCAGGCCAGTGGTCCTCGACGACGACGAGGCGGTTGCCGGTGTCGGCCAGCGCCGCGCGTAGCGCCTCGACATCGACCGGCTTGACCGAATAGAGGTCAATGACGCGGATGTGGATGCCGTCCGACGCGAGCTGCTCGTGGGCGGCCAGCGCCTCGTGGAGGGTGATACCGGCCGCGACGACGGTCACCTGATCGTCATCGGAGCGGCGCACGACCTTACTGCCGCCGATCGGGAACTCCTCGTCGGGGCTGTAGATCGTTGGCTTGCCGGCGCGGGTGGTGCGCAGATAGCTGATGCCGTCCAGGTCGGCCATCGCAGCCACCAGCTTGGCGGTCTGGTTCGGATCGCAGGGGTAGAGCACCGTACTGCCGGCCACGGCGCGCATCATCGCGATATCCTCCAGCGCCATCTGCGAGGGACCATCCTCGCCAATTGAGACGCCGGCGTGCGAACCGCAGAGCCGCAGGTTGGCGCGCGAGACAGCGGCCATGCGGATGAAGTCGTACGCGCGGGTCATGAAAGCGCCGAAGGTTGAGCCGAAGGCGGTGTAGCCGCGCACCTGAAGGCCCACCGCGGCAGCGACCATCTGCTGCTCGGCGATGAACATTTCGAAGTAGCGGTCCGGGTGAGCATTCGCGAAGATCTCGGCGTACGTTGAGTTGCCGGTCTCACCATCGACAGCGACCACGTCCGAGTATGCATCGCCCAGCGCTTTGAGCGCGTCGCCGTAGGCGCGCCGGGTGGGTACGGAGACGCTGCCATCGTAGACCGGCAGCTTGAGCGTGCCGCGCTCTCGCGGAGTCGCCGGCGTGCCAGCTGGAGGTTCGGCGACTTCGACGCGGACGAGTTCCTTGACGCCGCCCAGCTCTTCGAGCGCCTTCTCAGTCTGCGCGGGATCGGCCGGCTTGCCGTGGAAGCCATCGACGTCCTCCATGAAGGAGACGCCCTTGCCCTTCTTGGTGCGGGCGATGATCAGCACCGGGCGGCCGTCTGATTCCAGGGCGCTGCGGTAGGCGGCGTCGATCTGCTCCAAGTCATGCCCATCGATCTGGATGGCGCGCCAGCCGAAAGCCTCGGCGCGGGCAGCGTAGGCATCGCCATCCCAGCCGAGCATCGTGGCGCCGCGCTGGCCGAGGCGATTCATGTCGAGGATAGCGATCAGGTTGTCGAGCTTATAGAAGCCGGCGTGGTCGAACGCCTCCCAGATCGAGCCCTCCGCCATCTCGCTGTCGCCGCAGAGCACCCAGACGCGATAGGGCAGCTTGTCGAGATACTTGCCGGCCAGCGCCACGCCCACGCCGATCGGCAGCCCCTGGCCCAGCGAGCCGGTGGCGACGTCGACCCACTTCAGCCGCGGCGTCGGGTGACCCTCGAAGAGGCTGCCCTGCTCGCGGTAGGTCATAACCTCCTCGTCGGTGGCGGCGCCGGCCGCCTTGTAGATCGAGTAGAGGAGCGTCGAGGCGTGACCCTTGGAGAAGATCAGGTGGTCGTTCGTGGGGTTGTCCGGGTTGTCAAAGTCGTAACGCAGATAGTCGGTCAGCAGCACGGCCATCAGATCCGCCGCCGACATCGACGAAGTCGGATGCCCGGAATTGGCCTTGCTCGTCATGCGGATCGCGTCGGTGCGAAACTGCTGTGCCAGCTTACTCGCGGTTTCGACGGCTACTGTCATCTCAGCCCATTACCTTTCACGTCGGTGTGCGGTGCGTGCGGTGAAGCTCGTCACTCCCCCATCTTAGTGGATTGCCGGCGTGCCTGAAGCCTCGCCGGCCGGGAAAAGCGGGTCGTATGTGGGGTCATGCCTGGATCTGTACCCGCCAACTATGTCCCGACGCATACCACCTGAGCGCAATCATCGCCTACTCTTGAGGCGTCCTAAGCGGAACGGTTTTCGAAGGGCAAATGCCAGATCGGAGCCGAAACGTCGGGACCCGCGGAAGCCGGTCACAGCCAGATGAGATGACCGGCCGACGCTCCGAAAATGAACACAACTGATAGCCCCGAGGACTCTTCCTCAACCCTCAACGCCGACAGCCCCGCACCGCCGACACGGGGCTGTCGGTCGTTAATGCCTGCCTGTCGTTCAGCGTTGCAAGTTCCGCGGCTCGTTGACGGCGTGACAGGGAGGCTGGCCGGAGAGGACGCGGAGGATGTCCTCGCTGGCGCGGCGGGCGATGGTGGCGAGCGCCTCGTGGCTGGAGCCGGCCATGTGCGGCGTCAGGACGACATTCTCCATCTCGAAGAGCGGGCTGGAGAAGTCCGGCGGCTCGGTCTCCAGCACATCCAGCGCCGCGCCCGCCAGGTGGCCGCTCTGCAGCGCCGCTTCCAGATCCCGCTGGACGACGATCGGACCCCGCGCGACGTTGACGAAGTAGCTGCCCGGCTTCATGCGCGCGAACACCGCCGCGTCGATCATCCCACGCGTATCGTCGTTGAGCGGGACGTGCACGCTGAGGATATCGGCGCGCCGCACGACCTCGTCGAACGGCAGCAGCTCCACGCCGTCCACCACGCCCGCGCCGCCAGAGCGCCGGGTCGCGACGACGCTCGCGCCGAACGCCTGGCAGACGCGCGCCACGCCGCGGGCGATGTTGCCGAAGCCCACCAGGCCGACGGTGCGCGTGCCCAGCTCGTGGCCCAGAAAGCGGGGGCTGTCCCAGTCGCGGTCGCGGCGCAGGCCCGCATCGGCGGCCGGGATGCGGCGCAGCATGGCGATCATCAAGCCGATCGTCAACTCGACCACGCCCGGCGTGTTGCCGCCCGGCACGTTGGTGACGTAGATGCCGTGCTCGGTCGCCGCCTCGACATCGACCTGATCGACGCCGACGCCGTGCAACGCCACGACCTTCAGCCGCGGCAGACGCTCGATGATCTCCCGCGACAGCGTCCCGATGCGCACCAGCAGGCCGTCGGCTCCCTCCAGGGCCGCCACGACCTGCTCAAGCTCAGTCTCGTCGCGCAGCGCCCGGGGCAACGAGTACTCCTCGATCGTGGCGGCCTCGCCGAGCGCGGCGCGCATGGCTTCGACGTCCACCTGGTAGAGCGGATCACTGGTGGCGATGACATGGTGTCGGGTCACGGCTGGGGATACCTCTTACAACGGCCGACGGCCCTGGAAGCCGTCGGTGATCTCATGCCAGTAGCTGATGTCTGGCTCGCTGATCATCCAGCAAAGGAAGACGACGCGGCCCTCGCGCAGGGAGGGGAAGTCCACCAGCCCCAGGTCGAGATCCTTGACCAGCACGCCGGCCTCCTCGATCTCGGTCAGGCCGGCGCGGATGACGAGTACCTGGATCTGGATGCGCTCCTCCAGCTCGGCGGCTTCCAGGGCGTGGCCGTTAGCCCGCATCGCTGGCGTCAGAGCGCGCATCCGCCGACGCAGTTCGTCGAGCTCGCGCTTCTCCGCCTGCAGCTCGCGCAGCGCCTCCCGCAGCGCCGGCATCATCTCGCGCGCTTCCTCGAGCGTGAAGAGCCTGGCCTCGCCGAAATCCTCTTCGATCTCCGGCCGCCTCTCGTTCGGGTCGGTCACCGCTAGAGGTCGAGCGACGCGCCGGCAGCCTCCTCGGCATCGCCGCGGGCCAGCCAGTACTCGCAGACCTCGGAGCCAGTCGCCCACCAGACCTCCGGGAAGGTGTTGATGTAGTCGATCAGCTGGCTGAGCATCTGGAGGCGCCCGGGCCGCCCGATGATCTGCGGGTGCATCGTCAGGTTGAAGAGCCCGCCGTACTGGTAGATGCCGCGGAACTCCTCCATCCACGACTTGAGGGCGTTCTCCGCAGGCTGGATCGGGCGGTTGGTGCGCCCGGAGCCGAACAGGAAATAAGGCGCGTCATCCAACACCCAGGACACCGGCAGCTCGACGATGCCGCTCTCAGCATGCATCCAGGGCAGGAAGTGACTCATCAGGTTGGACGAGTATTTGAAACCGTACTCCTGGAGCAGCGAGAGCGTGTTCTCGGAGAATTCCCAGGCCGGCGAGCGGTAGCCGGCCGGGTCCGCGCCGGTCAGCTTGCGCAGCGCCTCGAGCCCCTTCTCCAGCACCTCGCGTTCCTCGTCGCGGCTCAGGTTGGTGGTCCACTCGTGGATCCAGCCATGGTGGCCGACCTCGTGGCCCTGCTCGACGATCGAGACGAGTTGCTTGTGGTGGTTCTCCGCCGTCCATCCGGGGATGAAGAAGGTAGCTTTGAGGTCCTTCTGGCGCAGCAGGTTGAGGATCAGCGGGACGGCGACGCGCGGGCCGTAGGTGCCCTGGGACATCATCCCGGGCTGATCGAGCCTGGTGATGTCACCGCTCATCCAGAGCGTCTCGCCGTCGACGTCGAAGGTCAACATGACGGCGACCTGATGCCCGTCTTTCCAGCGTCCCATCTCGCTCCCCCGCTCGTTGTCGCTGCTGCGTCTCTCAGCCCAGGTCGGCCAGCGCCTCCTCCAGCTCCTTACGCGTGCCGAGGATGATCGGCGTGTCGATCGTCGTGTATGGCCGTGATGCTGCGCCGCGCAGGTACTCGACCATCTTGACCATGTCCTCCAGGTCATCGGTCTCCAGCGCGACGACGAACTCGTGGTCGGCGATGCCGAAGGAGCTGGTCGTGTTGGTCAGGATGTGCGGATACTCGCGACCCATCACGCCGTGCTCGGCCATCGCCTTGCGGCGCTCCTCGAAGGGCATCTGATACCACTCGTGCGACTTCACGAACGGGTAGACGCTAAGGTAGCGCTTCGGCGGCGTCCCGGAGATGAAGGCCGGGGCGTGGTCGGCAGTGTAGCGGGACCCGAGCGCCAGCCCCAGGAAGGTGTAGCGATTGATCAGGTACTTGCCCAGCTCGCTGCGGTTGATGTTGACCGCCAGCTGCTGCATGGCGTCCAGGTTCTCGGTCACCGTCCAGAGCATCAGGGCGGCGTCGTGGCGCAGGCCGACGGTCGAATATGCACCACGCAGGGTGACATCGTCGCTGCTGGCGCAGATGACCTGAGCCAGCTGCTCGCGGGCGCAGGCGCGCTCCTGATCGGGTAGCTTGCGCCACTCGCGATCGACGTCGTAGATCCAGAAGTTCGCGTAGACGGTAGGGTTTCGCTGCTCAGACACGCTTGCCCAATCTCCCTCGTACGTGGGGCCGGGGTGCACGGCCGGGGCCACATCAGTTTCGGCAAGTATAGTCCTGCGATAGCACGCGTGCGGCCGGCTGAACGGCAGCGGTCACTGTTGGGGCGTCACGCAGCGGGTACCCACTGGCGCACCCAGCAATTCGACCGGTTTACCGGGCAGCAGCGGAGCGACTAGCTGACGACGGCGTCGACGACCATCAGGGCCAGCAGGAGGGCCAGGTAGTAGTTGGAGAACTTGAAGAGCCGCCAGGCTAGCCGGTTGGTGTCCTCGTGGTACATCTTCCAGGCGTAGGCGATGAAGATCGCCCCGAGCAGCGACGCCGAGATCAGGTAGATCCAGCCCAGCGGGCCGACGATCGCCAGCAGCAGGGTGATCGGGATCAGCAGCAGGGTGTAGAGCAGGATCGAGCGGCGCGTGTAGGGTTCGCCGTGGCTGACCGGTAGCATCGGCACGCCCGCGCGGCGGTAGTCGTTGGCCTTGAGCAGCGCCAGGCTCCAGAAGTGCGGCGGCGTCCAGAAGAAGATAATCGCCGCGATCAGCAGGGGCGCGACGCTC
The DNA here is from genome assembly GCA_035304105.1 of Thermomicrobiales bacterium. Classification (GTDB taxonomy): domain Bacteria; phylum Chloroflexota; class Chloroflexia; order Thermomicrobiales; family CFX8; genus JAUIIK01. The sequence continues at coordinate 7,390 of DATGQR010000455.1, forward strand.
AGCGAGCCGGTCACGGCAGCCCAGCCGACCAGCGGCGGGAAGGAGCCGGCCGCCCCGCCGATGACGATGTTCTGCGGCGTCGTGCGCTTGAGCCAGATCGTGTAGATGATGACATAGAAGAGATTGCCACCGACAGCCAGGAGCGCTGCCAGGGGGTTGACGAAGGTCGCCAGCACCAGCGCCGAGGCGATGCTGAGGGTCAGCGCGAAATTGCGGACCTGGGCCGGCGTCAGCGAGCCGGTCGGAATCGGGCGCTTGCGGGTGCGCGCCATCACCTGGTCGATGTCGCGGTCGATGTAGCAGTTGAGCGCGCTGGCGCCGCCCGAGGCCAGCGCCCCGCCGAGCAGCGTCCAGCCGACCAGTGCGAAGCCCGGCCAGCCCGCCGCAGCCACGAGCATCGCCCCAAGCGTCGTCGTCAACAGCAGCAGCATGATGCCCGGCTTGGTGACGCGCAGGTAATCACGGACCAGTGTGCCGAACCGCTCGCGATCGAGGCTGGTAACGCTCGCCCCGAGCGCGGCCTCCAGCCGCCCACCATTGGCGCCGATCACGATGGCGGACATGCTGATGCCGGCGAACATGGCCAGCACCAGCGCAATCGCGCCCATCTCGCCGGGCCAGGGGGTCAGGCCGTGCGCGGCCAGCACGCCGACGCCGGCCGCCAGCGCCAACCCGGCCGTGTCGGCCAGCCGCCGGGCCAGTTCCGGCGTTTCGGGATCGCGCCGGGCGCGCCACACCAGCGCGCCGGTCAGTCCGAGACCCAGAAGCAGCGAGGGGAAGATGATGCCCGCCGCGCCGGCCGGGTCACCGATCCCACCCGTTTCGATGCGGCCCACGAAGGCGGCGGCGACGATAAGCGTCAGCGCCAGCGCCGCGGTCGCCCCGCCAGCCAGCGAGGTGACCGGCTCGGGGATCGCCAGGCGCCCGGAAGGCGCCAGCAGCAAGGTCGTGGCCGCCAGGCCGATGGCGATCGTCAGCGCCAGCGCCAGGTGGATCGCGCTCGCCCAGCCGGGGAAATCGAACGCAACGCCTAGGCCACCCATAACCGACTGCGCCAGGACGATGGTGAAGATGGCGGCGGTCAGCCGCGTGAGCCAGGGCATCGCCCGCAGCCGCGCGTAGCTCAGAGCGGCCAGCGCGCCGGTCGCGCCGATCAAGCCGAGACTGCCGATGCGATGCGTGACGTTAAGCAGGCCAATGCCGGTCGACTGGTTGGTGCAGAGCGGCCAGCCCTCGCAGGCCGACGCGCCGTCGACTGCTGCCAGCAACGTGCCGAGCGCCAGGAGCAATATTGTGCCGGCCAGCGTGGCGGCGGACAACGTGCGAGCACGTTCGAGCGCGACCGTCTCGCGCGACGATGCGGTGACGCGGTTGAGATATTCGTGGCTCATCGGGCTGGAACGTCCCCCAGGATCGAACGGTTCAAACACCCGCCCCCATTGTAGTCCGCCTGCCCCGCTTCGTCACCTTTGCGGCCTGTTCCGGGGCCCAAAACCGTGACTGACAGGCACGGAAAGTGGTAAGATTCAGGCGAACATTTGTTCAGAATCTTGAACTCGACGACGAGGAGATGCTGCAATGCGGCGCTTCACCAAACCACTGACTGCGCGACTCTTCGAGGCGCGAGCGCGCGCCTACGAACGCGGTGTGCGCGTCTACGAAGTCGAACCCCAGCGCTGCTACTGGACGCGCTCCCAGAGCGGTCGCGACATTTACCACATCACGCGCTCGGCCGAGGGCTGGGAGTGCGAGTGCCCCGGCTACCTCTACACTGGCATGTGCAAGCACATCGCCCAGGTCCAGCGCCGCGCCGAGCGCGAGGGCTGGCGCTTCGGCAAGGTCGCCAGCATCCTGCGCGAGCAACTGCGAGCGGCGTAGGGGTCTGAGTTTGTAGGAAGAAACCCTCACCCGCGCCCCGCTGTGCGGGTACCCCGCCCTCTCCCAATCACCCAGAGGGTACCTGGTTGTTACGGCTAGCGAGCAACTGCACTCTGTCTTAGCTCCCCCTATCCCTCCGCCCAACGAGTGGGCGGGATGCCCTCCGGGCCGCGAGCCAGGGGGTGAGGACTCTACTGTCTTCCCTACGATCTACGAACGACAAGCTCCCCTAATCCCTAATCCCTAATCCCTAGTCCCTAGTCCCT